>JBFOLQ010000418.1:0-2773 GCA_040830145.1 Flavobacteriaceae bacterium
AGAGTATCTTTTTACGGTAGGGCCCGAAGTATTCACCCCTCCCCCCAAGGTACATTCGGGTGTCATCAGACTTAAAAGAAAGCCCCGCTTCAATATCCAATGTGATGAGACCCTTTTCCATAAAGTGGTCAAGACCGCCTTTAACCAACGTAGGAAGACCCTCCGCAATAGCCTAAAAGCCTTGGGACTTTCCAATAATCTCAGAGAAGATGCTATCTTTGACCGGCGTCCGGAACAACTATCAGTTTCCGACTTTATCGCGCTTACGCAGAGAATAGCAGATGATACCGTTTAAGCTCACAGAGGATTTTATTGCAGAAGTGGAGCAGCTTGTTGAATCACGGAATGACACCCATTTGTCATCCATTCTCAATGAACTCCACTATGCAGATATTGCGGAAACCATCAACGAGCTCAGCGAAGACGAGGCCACCTACATAATCAAGTTACTGGACAGTGATAAGACCTCTGATGTTCTTACCGAAGTGGATGAGGACGTTCGGGAGGCCATATTGGGCAATCTTTCCTCCAAAGAGATTGCCGAGGAGCTCGAGGAGTTGGATTCAGATGATGCCGCTGATATCATAGCCGAACTTCCCGATGACATTGTTCAGGAGGTCATTTCCGAAATTGAAGACCGGGAACATGCCCAGGATATCGTTGAGCTGCTACAGTATGATGAAAACTCTGCGGGAGGGCTTATGGCCAAGGAGCTGGTCAAGGTCAATGAGAATTGGACCGTCACCCGCTGTGTTCGAGAAATGCGGGCCCAAGCCGAGAATGTGACACGGGTACATTCCATATATGTGGTGGACAACGACGAAAAACTAAAGGGACGTTTATCACTTAAGGATCTCTTAACGGTCTCCACCGAAACCCATATCAGGGAAGTGTACATCCCAAAAGTGGACTCGGTTACCGTAAATGAAGATCCTGAGGAAGTGGCCAAGATTATGAGCAAATATGATTTGGAGGCCATTCCCGTTGTGGATCATTTAGGACGTTTGGTAGGCCGCATCACCATTGACGACATTGTGGACGTCATCAGGGAAGAGGCAGACAAAGATTATCAATTGGCTGCCGGTATTTCCCAAGGTGTGGAAGCCGATGATGGTATTTGGGAGCTCACCCGCGCCCGATTACCTTGGCTGATTTTGGGCTTGTTGGGCGGACTCGGCGCGGCCATGATCATGGGCAGCTTTGAGACCATTGTTGAAAAAGCCCCGGAAATTCTATTTTTCACCCCGCTCATTGCAGCCATGGCGGGGGACGGCGGGGTACAATACAGTGCCATTATTTGAAAAGGTCGTGCCAAAAATGACCGTAGGGGAAGCATACGTAACCGGTTGTGGAAAGAGATGCTGCTCGCCCTTCTGAACGGTCTGATTCTGGCGGCCATCCTATTACTTTTTACATGGGCGTGGAAAGGAGATTTCAATATAGCCCTGGCAATTTCCATCTCTTTAGTGGCCGTTGTCGTCGTAGCTGGTATCATAGGCACCTTCATACCATTATTTTTGGATAAAAAAGGGATTGATCCCGCCATTGCTACGGGCCCCTTCATTACCACCAGTAACGATATTTTTGGCATTTTGATCTATTTCTGGATTGCCAAATTGATTTTAGGTATATAGCCTTTTACCATGGGGGCCATAGTAAGTGAAGGAAGCCCTTATGTAATTTATCATCCATTTTAAAGGAAATGGAACCAAGTTGTTTAATCTAAGTCCGCTCACGTGAAACCGATTAACCTAAAACAGAAGCATGCCGAATTTTCCAGTCAGTGGCATCCACATAAAATTGCCACTGTAAATGATATGCAAGTGCTCTTGGCCAAGTTACAAGGCTCATTTGTTTGGCATGCCCATGAACATGAAGATGAACTTTTCCAAGTTATCAAGGGTACACTCCATATGCAGTTCAGGGACCGAACCGAAGTGGTCAAGGAAGGTGAAATTATTGTTGTGCCCAAGGGTGTAGAGCACAACCCCATGACCAAGGACGGGGAAGAGGTACACGTATTATTATTTGAAAAATTGACCACGGCCCATACAGGAAACATCCAAACCGAAATGACACAAACTGAGTATCCCATCATATGAACGTACTACATCTAGATTCCAACCACCCCCTTCTTATGGAAGGACTGGCAGCATTGGGCTGTTCCAACCATGAGGACCTTACCGCTACCAAGGAGGAGATTGAAAAGAATATACATCAATACGATGGTATTATCATCCGTAGCCGTTTTCCCTTGGACCGGGACTTTTTGGAAAAGGCCCTGAACCTTAAGTTTATTGGCCGAGTAGGTGCGGGCCTTGAAAATATTGATGTTGCTGCTTGCAAGCAATTGGGCATATCCCTGTTCAATGCCCCTGAGGGCAATCGTAATGCCGTAGGGGAACACACCCTAGGGCTATTGCTCGCCGTACTGAACAAACTGCGAACGGCCCACCGTGAAATACGGAAGGGCCAATGGGACCGTGAGGGAAACCGTGGCACTGAATTAGAGGGCAAGACAGTGGGTATTATTGGGTATGGCAATACAGGCAAGGCCTTTGCCAAGAAGCTAAAAGGTTTTGGGGTTGAGGTGCTGTGCTATGATATAGTAGGTGGGGTTGGTGATGAAAATGCCCGCCAAGTGGGCATCATGGAACTCCAACAAAAATGTGATGTGATAAGCCTGCATGTCCCTGAAACCCCCGAGACCACTAAAATGGTCAATACTGGATTTATCGATGCCTTTCACAAACCTTTTTGGTTCTTGAACACG
>JBFOLQ010000419.1:0-5242 GCA_040830145.1 Flavobacteriaceae bacterium
AGCAGGTCGCGGGCAACCTTGGGATTGATTACATCCATAAGGAGGATTCGTATATTGATTTCAACCGACAAAAGTTAATGCCCTTCAAACATTCAGACCGGGGCCCTGGGCACGCCCTGTTGGATTTCAATGCGGATGGTGAATTGGATATTATCTGGGGAGGTAGCCACCATATGCCCAACAAGCTCTTCGTCTGGAAAGACACTTCGTTTGTGGAAACCCCTTTGCCCACCTCCCTAAGAGATTCCGTAATAGAGGTCATGGAAATCGCCATAGCAGACATTGATGGAAATGGAGGCCAAGATATTTTTTTGGGTACGGGCGGCAGTTTTTTCTTCAATGACATGCCTCCATTATTGGATCAAGTATTGATACAGAGAAATGCGGCATTGGCCCCTACGGCCATCCCAGAAAGTTATTCAAATACATCCGTGGTATCCGCACACGATTACGATGGGGATGGTGATAAGGACCTCTTTTGTGGAAACTTGGGCATCACCAATGATTACGGCCAGATACCGACTTCCCATCTGTATGCCAATCAGAATGGTAACCTGACCTCCATACCGCTACCCAAACAGGGTAAATTGGGAATGCTTACCGATGCCCTTTGGGATGATGTGGACAAAGACGGAACAAAGGACCTTATCATTATTGGGGAATGGATGTCTCCCCAAGTACTGTACAACCGAAATGGCAAGCTTGAAAATCCAAAACCCATGATGGATGGATTGAATGGCCTTTGGCAATGTCTTATTGCCCATGATATTGACCGGGATGGGGACCGGGACTACATCCTTGGAAACTGGGGAAGCAATGCCAAGTTCAAGGCTTCCAAAGAACATCCCATGAAAATGTATTACGGTGACCTCGATGGCAATGGGCAGACCGAAACCCTGGTGACCATTGAGAAAAATGGGCGTTATTATCCCCTTGAGAACAGCATGGATATCTTGTCCCAGTTGCAATCCTTGCGAAAAAAATATCCCAACTACGCCGATTTTGCCGGAAAGGATATCCAAGAAATACTGGGCGATGCATTTGAGGATGCGCAGGTACTCGAGGCCCAGGAACTGCGTTCTGGCTATTTGTTGAACAAGGAAGAAGGCTTTGAGTTCCACCCCTTTCAAAACGAATTGCAGGTTTCCCCCATCATGGCCCTTGCCGAGCATGATTTTGATGGCGATGGAGAGAATGAGCTCTTGGCAGCCGGCAACTATTTTGGGGTGAAACCCCTTCAAGGTAGGTTTGACTCCTTCCCAGGAGCCTTGATAGACGGGGAAAAAAGTGTACTTTTGACCAATGGCCTAGGGCTTGACCTAGCACAGAAATCCGTACGGCACTTGAGTATCCTTCAATCGGACGGAAAAGAATATCTCTTAGTGACCGTCAACAATGGTGCGGCAATCATCTATCAAATAAAATAACAGTAAGACCATGTACAGGAATGTATTGATTTTAGCGATGTTGGGTGTGGGCATACTTGCTTGCAAGACCCCAAAAAAGGAGACCCCTATTGAAGTTGGCCCTGAAAAGTTACATGCCTCGGTGGATAAGGTTACCCAAATCATGATACACGATATCTTTTCTCCTCCTGTATCAAGGCGGTTCTTTGTATATCCCAATATTGCGGCCTACGAGATTGTCGCCCGGCACAATGACCAGTACCGATCCATGGTGGGTCAAGTGAGGGACCTTACCCCCATTCCGGAACCTACCCCTGATAGTGCCAATGCCATCAATTACCAATTATCTGCCTTGGTGGCGCATATGGAATTGAGCAAACGATTGATTTTCTCCGAAAACCGGATGGAAGCGCTACGCGATAGCCTATACCACGAATGGGAAGCCCAGAACCCTACGATGTTCGCTGCTTCCAAAAATTACGGATTGGCCGTGGCCGACCATATTGGGGAATGGATTAACAAGGATAATTATCCCCAAACCCGTACCATGCCAAAATTTACCGTTGATACGGACGACCCTAGTCGTTGGCAGCCAACACCTCCGGCCTATATGGACGGTATTGAGCCCCACTGGAACAAAATACGCCCTTTTGTAATCGATTCTGCCTCCCAATTCAAACCAACACCCCCGCCCCCATTTTCCATGGAGCCCGGGTCCGATTTTTACAAGGAAGTTAAGGAGGTATATGATATCAGTCAAAAAATCACCGAGGACGGAGATGACTCTGAAGAGATTGAGATTGCCCAATTTTGGGATTGCAATCCCTATGTTTCCGTAACCCGTGGGCACCTGATGTTCGCGACCAAAAAGATTACACCCGGCGCGCATTGGATCGGCATCTCCAAAATTGCCAGTAAAAAGACCCAAAGTGACTTTGATAAGACCCTCTATGCCTATACCAGGACCTCTGTGGCCATTGCTGATGCCTTTATCAGTTGTTGGGATGAAAAGTACCGAAGCAATCTTATTCGTCCTGAAACTTTGATCAATCAGCATATTGACGAAAACTGGCAGCCCGTGTTACAAACCCCTCCCTTTCCGGAATACACCAGCGGCCATAGTGTGGTATCAGGGGCAGCCGCCATTGCCCTTACCAATGTTTTTGGTGACAATTTTCAATTTGACGATGATACCGAGGTTCCCTATGGTCTGCCGGTACGTAGTTTTAATTCATTCAATGAAGCGGCAGACGAGGCCGCCATTAGCCGTATGTATGGGGGGATTCATTACCGGGCCGCCGTTGACATAGGGGTAAAACAGGGACGGGACCTAGGAAAGTTCGTCATTGACAACCTCCAAATGGTTTCCTCCAAAAATATGGCCCAGAACCATTGACCTCCATGCGAAAAAAGTGGATTCCCCTTTTTTTACTGGGTATTGTGGTCCCGGCCCTTATATGGTATCTTTTTATAAAGCCCTATGATTACCTCGTGACCTTCAAGGCCAAGGCCTTGCCTGGCACCATTGCCCAGACTATAAAACTCTGGGGGCAACACGAACGGATATCCACCTTCGGGGAATCAACCCTTGATAACGAGCTATTGCAAACACTGACCTTCAATGACTCCCTTTTTGAATTCAGATGGAAAATAATCCCCGTTCACGATTCGCTCTCAAAAGTGAAGGTATATGCCACCGATGGAAACCATAGTCTCCGTAACAAAATGCGCATTCCCTTTTCCGACACGGATTTTGAAAAAAGGACCCGAAAGGAACTTCTGGATTTCAATAAAAAACTAAAGGAGCATTTGAACAAGTTCAGGGTCACCTTTATGGGGGAAGAGAACATTGAAAAGGTTTTCTGTGCCTGTACCGAGCTTAAGACTTCCCAATATGGAAAAGCGGCCGGAATGATGCGCGACTATCCTTTTTTAAGTAATTTTCTGGTGAACAACGGACTTACCTTGAACGGAAGCCCTAGATTGGAAGTCATCAAATGGCACCGTGCGAAAGATAGCATTGAAGTGGATTTTTGTTTTCCCATTGTCAAGAGCGATACCTTGCCGCAGCATCCATTGCTCAAGTATAGGGTGTTAGGGGGCAAAAAGGCACTCAAGGCCATCTATAATGGTAATTACATCACTTCGGATAGGGCTTGGTATACCTTGCTGCATCAAGCGAAAAAGCAAGGGGTCGATGTCAAGGAAACCCCGGTTGAAGTGTTTCACAACAACCCTAACACTGGGGGTGGCGAGCTGTCCTGGAAAGCGGAAATCTATATGCCCCTTATGCAGGAAGGTGAAAAGGGCGTTGACAGCTTGTAATCCATCGGTTGGTCCAAAGACGTATTTAAAAACCTCATTTTCCAAAAACCAATATCTTGCGAATCCTAGCCCTGCATTCGTATAAACATCCCCTAATTTCATTCAAATGAACAAATCACCCTTTTTTTTACTGATTCTTTCCTTGGCCAGCTGTGCGCAACCAGGGCCCCTTAAGGCAATGGCTGACCTTCCCGGCCAATTGGCTGAAAATTCTGGGATGGTTTCCACCAGCCCGAATACCCTTTGGGTCATTGAGGATAGTGGTAACAAGGA
This sequence comes from Flavobacteriaceae bacterium, assembly GCA_040830145.1. GTDB lineage: Bacteria > Bacteroidota > Bacteroidia > Flavobacteriales > Flavobacteriaceae > JBFOLQ01. The sequence continues at coordinate 4,005 of JBFOLQ010000419.1, forward strand.
CCATCTTTATCTATTGGATTTAAAAGGGAACATCCTTAGGGACATTAAGATAAAAAATGCCAAAAATCGGGACTGGGAAGACCTGACCAAGGACGATAAGGGGCATATTTATATTGCGGATACCGGGAACAATGACCAGGATCGAAAAAATCTGGTCATTTACAAGGTCACGAACCCAACCACCACTAAAGGGAATGAATTGATTGCCCAAAAAATTAAGTTTCAATACCCCGATCAAAAAAGATTCCCCCCTAAAAAAAACAATCTCCAGTTTGACTCTGAAGCCCTTTTTTGGCACGAGGGCAAACTCTTCATCATCATAAAGAACAGAAGCCGTCCCTTTGATGGAACTGCCAAGGTATATAGCCTTCCCGACAAGGTAGGGGGACATACCGCCTCCCTTATAGGAACCCTTCCCCTTTGTAGTGACTATGGCACTTGTAGGATTACCGCCGCGGCCATTTCCCCAAAAGGAACCTTGGCCTTATTGGGATACGGAAAGCTATGGGTGGCACGGAATTTTGATCCCAATACGATAGCGAACCTCCACCTCACCGAAATAGACCTACAAATCCGCACACAATTGGAGGCCTTGTGCTTTCTGGATGAACATACCCTTTTACTATCTGATGAAAGGAGCCGGGGAAATGGGGGGAATCTATATGAATTGAAACTCCCCCAAAACTAATTCCCTAAAATCCAAAGCCCAATCCAAAGACAAAGCGCATACCATCATCGCTGTTAAAGGCAGAAAGGTTCATAGAAAACACATCGGTCGCGTTCAGGAAGAATCCACCCCCAAAAGAGGTATGCCATTCATCGGAGTCCTCATTGGGCAACCATACCCTTCCATAATCAAAGCCACCAAAAAGCCCTACGGCCGTGGGAACGAGACCCGTCCGCATTTTGCGGAAGCTATAGCGCAAATCGGTGTTTTGGTAATACGATGTTTTTCCAGCAAAACGCTGGTTTCTATAACCACGGAGTCCATCAGTTCCCCCAATACTGGCCGCTTGGTAAAATTCATAATCGTCCCCTAGGTTAAAGTGCGCCTTCCATTTCGTGGCCAGGACCAAACGCCCATTGGGGACCAACTTATGGGCAATGCCCAAGCTGGGTGTTACAAACCCAAAACTTTTACCATTGTCATTGGTACTTGAACGATACCCCAATTTCAGGGTAGTGGTCATCCCCAAGGTAGGAAACGCGGCATTGTCCCTATTATCAAAGGAATATTC
>JBFOLQ010000420.1:0-3031 GCA_040830145.1 Flavobacteriaceae bacterium
AATGTTCTCCCAAGTATCACCGTCCTCAGAAACATAAAAACCGGCATTGTCTCCACCAAAGATGCTAACGGTAGCATATATTTTGCCACTTGGGGTGATGGTGACCTCGGTAGTACTGTCAAAGCCACTGGGCAAAACTTCCTCAAAACTTCTACCACCGTCTTGGGAACGGTGAACCCCATCAAAGGTAGCGACGTATAGATCACCACTCTGTGGATGTACGGCCAAGCTAAAAATCAAGTCAAAGGAAGAAAAGGAAGTAACATCATCGTCATTGCTATTCCTTAATCTGATCCAACTTCGACCGTTGTTCCATGACTTGTAGATGCCGGTACCTTGATAAAAAGCACCTCCGCCACTGGCAGAGTTCCCAATGCGTTCCCCAGAGGCGTAGTACCAAATATTGCGTTTTCCAGGCCTAGGGTCCTGCACTATGGATGTAATACTGGGGGATTGGTATTTTTTGGTGACCTTTCTCCATGTCTCACCTCCATTGGTCGAACGCCAAAGGCCTCCGGAGACCCCACCGGCAAATACAATGTTTTCATTTCGCATGTCCAAGGCCAAGGCGCGTGTGCGTCCCCCAACATTTCCAGGGCCTCTGTTCTTCCAATAAGAGAACCGACTTCTCTTATCGGTTTCCCCAGATTTTTTGGAAGCCTCACTCTCTAAACTCCTTGCCGGAATTTTTTCCGAGAATTCACTTTCCATTAAGGAAATGTTCTCCGGGATTTTCCCCGTTAATGGGTTTCGCAGCATTTTCTGATCATGCTCCCAGCGATCCATGGCACGATCTCCCTTGTTCATGGGCCTTACTCCTACGGCACCGGTCTTATTATCGTAAATCTTTGCTTTTTTGTAGAGCGCATGCCCCCTTTGGGGAGCATCGTCTTGTGAGGTTTTTAGGTTTTGGGCCTCGGCTTGTGTTGTCAAAAAAAACATACCCAGACCCATTAAAAGGGCACTGGCCCTTTTGGGTAAACGTGTTCTCATATACATCAGTTTTTTAGTTAATTAGCACCGATGAAGGTACATAAAAAAGTGGAATTTTGTAAGTAATTTATTCTTAATGTTAACAAAATGTGCAGAGGGGGATTATTTTTGGGGGGACTGAGGAATTTGTTACCTTTTGGAAAATTTTAAATTGGGAATCGATGAACCTATTTGATGAGATAAAGAAAAAATTGAGCCATGAATTTATAGATATAGTCGAGTGGCTTGATAACACCAATGATACGATTGTACATCGTTTTGAGCGGTATCAGAACGAGATTAAGAACGGCGCCCAATTGGTCGTACGGGAAGGGCAGACAGCGGTTTTTGTGAACGAAGGGCAGTTGGCAGATGTATTTACCCCGGGAACCTATACCCTCACTACCAAGAACCTTCCTATCTTGGCCACCCTCAAGGGATGGAAATACGGATTCAATAGTCCGTTCAAGGCTGAGGTTTATTTTGTGAACACCCGCTTGTTCACTGATGAGAAATGGGGCACCAAAAACCCTTTTATGCTGAGTGATGATCGCTTCGGGTTGGTGGAGATAAGGGCATTTGGCACCTATAGTTTTAGGGTAAATGACCCAGGTAAATTTGTCATCAATGTAGTGGGTACGGATGGTAATTTCACCAACTATGAGGTAAATGAGCATTTAAAGAGTCTTATCGTTACCAAGTTCACCGATACCATTGGAGAAGCCAACTTGCCCATAGAGTTATATGCAGCCAATACCTCAGAACTTTCAGAGACCTGTCAAGAGGTCATGCAGCCTGAGTTTGGAAGGGTGGGAATTGAGCTTGAAAGATTCTACATTGAAAATGTCTCCATGCCCGAGGAGCTTAAAAAAGAAATTTTTGAATACAGTCGCCTTGATAAACTTGATATGGCAAAATTGGCCCAATTCAAGGCGGCCAAAGCCATGGAGGAAGCGGCGAAGAATGAAGGCGGAACTGCCGGTGCCGGCATGGGCATGGGGATGGGCTTTGTACTGGCCCAACAGATGGGCAATATGATGGGACAGGCGGGCAACTCCTCCCAGCAGGCCCCAATGGCCCCACCTCCCATTCCCGTACAGGTGATGTACCATTACGCGGTAAATGGCCAACAGATGGGTCCAGTAAGTTTTGATCGACTAAAGGAATTATTTGCCAATAGAACCATTAATCGCGATTCCTTGGTCTGGAAACAGGGGATGGCCCAATGGGCTGCCTTAAAGGACATTGAGGAACTCAAATCCTTTCTTGGGGGCAATACGCCACCACCATTGCCCACTGCATAATTACATGGCCCTTGATGCTGGAAGAAATCCAAAAGTCAGAGCATAAAAAATCATGTGCCAATTGTGGGGCTGAACTTAAGTTCAAGCCTGGGTCACACCAGTTGGTATGTGAATATTGTGGTTATGAGGAGTTCATTGAGAATACGAAGACCAGTTTTGAAGAATTGGAACTGGAGCATTATTTAAAGGTGGTAGGTGAAAATGCCTATACCGAAACCATTGAACTGTTACATTGTAAAAGCTGTGGGGCCAACCAACATGTGGAGGAGCACTTTAAGTCGCTGGCATGTGTATACTGTGGTGAGCCTTTGATTAGAGAAGATGTAGAAAAGGAAGGTTGGATCTTACCTGGGGCATTGATTCCCTTTCAGCTCGACCAAAAGAGAGCTCGGAACCTTTTTAAGAATTGGGTGCGGAAGATTTGGTTTGCACCCAACAATCTAAAGCGTGCCGCATTGGACCCAGAAGGCATCCACGGACTGTATCTGCCTTTTTGGACATTTGACGCCCACCTTTTCTCCTCCTACCAAGGACAACGTGGTGACCATTATTATGAGACCCAGCGCTATAGAACAAAAAATGGGGTGCAGACCCGACAAGTGCGTAAGACCCGATGGTCGTCTGCCTCAGGTTCAGTAAAAGGTTTTATAGACGATATCCTTATCAACGCCTCAAAGTGGAAACAACGGGAAATCCCTTCCCAAATCTCTCACTGGAATGTAAAGGAACTGGTGCCTTTTGATAGCAAGTATCTA
>JBFOLQ010000421.1:0-12651 GCA_040830145.1 Flavobacteriaceae bacterium
AATTGTTGTCTTTGATTCGAACATCTTGGACATGAGAAACAATTTCCACTTGTTCCCGGCCATATGCTTGGAAGCTGAGGATGCGTCGTTGTCATGCACAGCCCAGACCGATGCTTGCGCGCAGGCCTCCAACGGCCAAATGGTGAAACAAGTGTCAGGCGGCAGTGGCAATGCGGTTGAGTTCAGTGGTATAGATATACCAATTGCGGGCACCTATGACTTGGTGTTCAGTTATTACACGGCCACAAATAGGAACCTCAGTTATCAAGTCAATAACGGGGCGGTTCAGACCGCTGCGATTCAGAGTTCTGGTGGGTGGTGCTATCAAGGAGGAAATCCGGCTGACCATACGGTTTCGGTAAACCTTTCCAGTGGTCTCAATACCATTAAGGTCTTTGATACGGGCGTTCTGGATAGGATACAGATAAAGGAATCAAGTGTTCCTCCGTTTCAAGACATGTCCTTGGAGGCCGAGGATGCCACGTTGTCAGGTACGGCCCAGACCGCTTCCTGTTCCCAGGCCTCCAATGGCCAAATGGTAAAACAACTGGCCAATGGTAGTGGCAATGCAGTTGAATTCAGTGGTATAGATATACCAACGACGGGCACCTATGACCTGGTATTCAGTTATTATGCTGCTACCGCCAGAAATCTGAGCTATCAACTAAACGGGGGAACTACCCAGACCATTTCCGTGCCAAGTACGGGTGATTGGTGTTATCAAGGGGGCTCTCCAGGGGACCATACCATATCCATTGGCCTTACCGGAGGATTGAATACCATAAAGGTCTTTGATGCAGGCCTTCTGGATAGGATTCAAATTAAGGAATCCAGTGCCTCTTCCCTAACGGCAATGGTGCCCGATGAACCCATTGTGGAATCCTCCATCTTTGAATCGGTACTATATCCAAATCCCTTGAGACCCAACAGTATTTTCAACGTTCAAATGCAAGGAAGTGCACCTACCACCAGTGTGGTGACATTATACGATTTGCAAGGGGTAAAAGTACTTGAAAGAACGTATGCGAACCATACAGGTACCATGCAGGTGCCCACTGGTAGTTTGGCAAAAGGGTTGTACCTGGTACATGTACGGACCCGTGGTCAGGCGGACAAAAAGTTCAAGTTGGTGGTTCGGTAGAAAACATCGGGAACCTTACGGTTCTTGTTAGGGTAGTTCCCCATACCTAAGGGTAGTAAAACGGTCCCGGTCTTATGGCCGGGATTGTTTTTAGGTGGATAGACCCTTCTTTATGACGAATATGACACCTTACCAAAGTGAGGGTCATGAATAAGTTTGTACTACTAAAAGTAGAACTAATAAACAATAACCATGAAAACTAAACTTTTACTATGTATGGCATTTATAACGGTGTCATATTGTGCCCTAAGGGCGCAAGGGAGTGAACAACCCAACGTTCTTTTTATAATTGCGGATGATCTCGGGAAATATCTGCCCATGTATGGTGATATGCAGGCATATGCCCCAACGATTGAGGAAATAGGGAACAATGGATTGATTTTCGACCGGGCCTATTGCAATTTTCCGGTTTGCGGACCGTCACGGGCCAGTATGCTCACCGGAATCTATCCAGAGACGATTTATGGGAGCACAGGTCTGGGCTATAGCAATAAGGATATGAAAAACTATAGCAAAACGAAGAATGCGTTGTCGTCCATAGATGCGAACGCCAAACCTTTGTTGGAATATATTAAGACCCAGGGCGGGTATTTTGTACTGGGCGGAGGTAAGTTGTACCATGATGCCGAAAGTAGTAAGACAAAGGATTTTTCAAATATGGTCAATACTTCTTCCTTGCCCGCCTACTCAAAGAATGTTAATAACAAGGTATTGGTAGAGGACAACCATTACTTTGATGATAATGAACATAGGGATGGTTTGTTGGCCAATACGTTGGCCAATAAGATTGATGCGTACGCCAATGGTTCCATAGGTGGGGGCAAACCGCTTTTTATCGCTATGGGACTCCAAAAGCCGCATGGGCCATACGCTGCTCCGGTTGACTATTTTGAGGATTTTCCCGTAGATCGAAATGATATTGTGCCCACAAGTTTTTTTGATCAGCCCAACGATATTCTATCTACCTATACCTTTTCTCCGGTCGAGAATATTTTGAAAAATTACCTCGATATGGAACTCAATGGGGAAAATTACGTGGATGTCTCAAAGGGAAAACGCTTTTCCAATCTTAAACCCGAACTACAGAAAAAGGTTGTACATGCCTACTATACCTGTATTTCCTTTATTGATGCTCAGATCAAGAAGGTAGTGGATGCCTTAAAGGATAACAATTTGTATGACAATACCATTATTGTACTGACATCGGACCACGGGTATAAGTTGGGTCACTTTGACAGGTTGGGAAAATACAGCGTCCATGAGACTGATGCCTCTGTACCTCTCATTATATCAGGTCCCGGAGTGGCCTCTGGCGCGAGAACCTCGTCAATAGCCCAACTGATTGATATTTACCCAACACTATGCGATTTAACGGAAACCGAAATACCCTCATGGTGCCAAGGAACCAGCTTAAGACCTGTAATGTCCGACCCAACGAACAAAGTAAACCGATATGCCTATACGGTTGTAAATAAGGGAGGGCAATGGATAGGTAAGAGTATTATTGCCGACGATGGCGTAAGATACTCCAGATACGTTGATAAGAATAATGGAAATTTTATCGACCCTCCAGGACAATCCCTCTCAGAGGAAATCTATGATTATACCGACGGAAATATATACACGGCCAATAATAGGATAAATGATGCATCGTATGGAACACATTCGCAAAAGTTGAACAGTGCCATGGATGGTTTCTTTACCAGTGGTGATTATGCCAGGATTCCTGAAACCAAAACATACTATGTCAGTAGTTCTGGAAGTGATACTAACGATGGTCTCTCGGAAAACACACCTTGGCAGACATTGGATAAGGTGAGGAATGCTTCCATTAACCCCGGGGACCAGGTTTTTTTCAAAAGGGGGGACGTATTCGTGGGGCAATTGAGGCCATCCTATTCCGGGTCTGGGGGCCATCCGATAACCTTTGCCGCCTACGGTACGGGCGACAAGCCCGTCCTTACCGGTTCCGGGGGCAGTGGCGGGGACCATACATCCACGATATTCATCAATAACCAGGAGTATTTTGACATCAAGGACCTGGAGATCCAAAATGAAAGATTGGCCACGAGGAACGGTGAAAGCGATCATGAGTCCTTTGGCATATTCGTGTGGAATAATGGGACCGAGGTGATGAGCCACTTCAATTTCTCGAACCTCACCGTGAAGAATGTATACCCGATATCTGCACCATCAAATCCTGGGGGGGGCTGCCAAGGGGGCTTCAACTCCCTGAAAATGGCTGGGATCTATCTGAGGAGCGAGAAGAATACGGTTGCCGGGCAGGAGAAGCATATCAGGGACGTGACCCTGACCAATAGTTTCTTCACTCGAATTGGGAAGTTTGGTTTTTGGTCGCAACATGCCGGGGGAGCTGACGGGATAGGGAACGACTCTATCAACAGGAACATGGACTACGTCCTGAGGAACAACCACTTTCTGCATACCGGTGGTTCGGGCATCACCCCTGGCGGCACCTACAACCTTCTTGTGGAGAACAACGTCTTTGACTACACGGGCTCCAGCATAGATTCGCGGATGGTGGGCCGCGGCAGTGGCGCGTGGTTCTTTAACTGTAGAAACGTGGTGGCACAGTACAATAAGTCGTACCATGCACGGGGCAGCAATGATTCATATGGCATGCACATCGACTTTGGGAACAAATACGTGATCCTGCAGTACAATTACAGCGAGGACAACGAGGGCTTTGTGGAGATCCTTGGGGATAATCTTTATGCCACGTACAGGTTCAACATCAGTGTAAACGATGGGCGCAGGGAAAAGAAAGGAAATACATTTTGGCTTTCGGATTTTGCCGGGTGCAACCGCAATATAAATTCCGATGAACTTTTCGTGTACAACAACACGGTGTTCGTGGATGAGACGCCCGAGGGGAGCCATTTGCGTCCCGGGCTGATGCTGTACGCCGACAATGCGCTGATAGCGAACAACACGATTTATGCGAAACGGGGCTCGCACATAGGGTACAAGCAGTTTGACAGGGACCCCTTGGTACAGGTTGACCACAACCTTTACCACGGTGACATCAGGGTCGATGACTTTACGGACCAGGATGCCAATGGGGTCCAGGGCAACCCGCTCTATATCGCGCCTGGGGACCTGAACGCCCCTGAATCCTATAAGCTAGAGGTGGGCAGCCCGGCACTGGGCTCGGGCCGTGCCATAGTCGAGCCGCCCTTCCCCATGGCCGGCCAGGGCATATTTGCGAACATAACCGCCAGGGCGACAGTGGACTACTTTGGCAATCCGGTTGACCTTACCGGTTCGGGGACGAACATGGGCGCTTACAATGGCAGTGGGGAGCCCGCACAGGGCAACAATGGGGGGACGCCCCAGGAGGGCCCCGTCTTTGAGGCGGAGGGCGCCATTGCGCTCGGTGGGGTCGATATCGTGGCCTGTTCCAGTTATTCCGGGGGAGAGGCGAGGAAGGCCCTGGTGGGGGACCAACGGGTGGTCTTTGACGAGATCGATGTGCCAAGTTCCGGTCTTTACGATATTGACGTGCACTATCTGACTACGACCGCCAAAACGTTGTCATATAGGGTGAACGGAGGAAGCGTCCAATCGGCACAGGCCCCTTCTACGGGGGACTACTGTTGGGCCGGAGGGACAACGGGCCATGTGACCCTACAGGTGCCATTGGTGGCGGGCCTCAACACGTTGACATTTGAAAGTGCCCCGTTTTTGGATAAAATAGAGCTTATCCCCAATGCCTCGGGCGGGGAATATGAGGCGGAGGATGCCACATTGACGGGAACCGCCCAAGTGGCCTCTTGCAGTAATGCCTCAGGAGGTAAAATGGTGAAGAATATTGATGCTGGATCCCAAAATGGTGTGGAGTTCACAAACATTCACGTAGACCGTGCCGGTAGGTATCGCGTGAGTCTTTACTATTATGCCCAAAACATAAGGAATATTGTCTCGCAGACCAACGGGGGTGATCCCGTAACCACATGTTTGCCTGCGACCGGCGATTGGTGTTTTCAAGGGGGAAGTCCTGGGGAAAGCCATATGGAAGTGGACCTTGAAGAAGGCAACAATACCCTGTATTTTTACAATGCGCCTATTTTGGACAAGATAAGCGTGGCCCAATACCCCACTGGAGGCATATTTGAGGCCGAGAATGCTTCACTTTCCGGAAATGCAGTGGCTTTAACATGCAATGCCGCATCGGGGAATGAGATGGTAAACAACCTTGTAGGTGGGGCTGCGAATGCCGTTGCGTTCAATAATGTAATGGTTTATGAAACCGGAAGCTATGACATGGATATAAGCTATATGTCCACTACGGCAAGGAGTATTTCCTATCAGATAAATAATGGCGACATACAGACAATCAGTGTGCAACCCTCCGGTTCATGGTGTTACCAAGGTGGGGCTCCGACTGATACAACGGTCACTGTTGGTTTGGAGGAAGGCATGAATACCATTGTTGTCTTTGATGCCAAGATATTGGACAGGATACACATAAGGTCCTCCGATTCTTCCGCTTTAACAGCCGTTATGCCTGATGAGCCCATTATTGAATCCTCGAATATTGAATCGGTTCTATACCCAAATCCTTTAAGGCCCAACAGTACTTTCAATGTTAAATTAATGGGAGGGACCAACAAGGCGAGTGTGGTAACCTTATACGATTTACAGGGAGTAAAGGTACTTGAACGGCATTATACAAACCATGATGGTACTGTTCAGGTGCCCACTGGCAGTTTGGCAAAAGGGTTGTACCTGGTACATGTACGGACCCGTGGTGAGGCAGACAAAGAGTTCAAGTTGGTGGTTCGGTAGGAAATACGGGGATCTTACGGTTCTTGATAGAGGTAGTTCCTCATCCCTAAGTATAGTAAAACAGTCCCGACCAAAAGATTGGGGCTGTTTTACTATCCACCTTTTCTATGGATGGAGACTGAAAAAAAACTAAGGTTTTGTCACTCCAAAATAACATTTGGCTAACATATATATAACCAACCCAACGATTATGTTGACAAGAGAATGCTTATGGATGGCATTGCAGGATAGTGCCATTACCGAATTGCCAGGACGTATAAATCGTTTGCCACTTGTTCTTTTGGTGCCCATTTTTATATTGGGGTGCTTTTCCTGTACGGGTGTGCCAGCTAAAGCATCCAAAGTCTATTACATAAATCCGGCCATGGGTTCTGATGCAAACGACGGGTTGCACATGACCAGTCCATTCAAGTCCTTACGGGCACTGGGGACCATTGCCCTGAATGCTGGTGATAGCGTACTCCTTGCGGCCGACCAGACGTTTACGTATCCCTTGATTCTTGAAAATGTCCATGGGACGAAACAAAAGCCCATAGTGATATCCCATTATAATGGTACGGCACCGGCCCGTATTGTGACAACAGGCCATATTAGTACGGTACTGGTGGCGAATTCAAGTTATGTGGAAGTCAACAATCTTTCCGTTACGGCAGGGAAAGGTGAAGCCGTAACAAAGGGAACGGCTGGAAATATGCGTTGTGGTGTCTTGGTGATCGCTACGGAACCAGGGGAATATGAACATATTTATCTTACTAAGTTAAAGGTACAGGATGTTTTTTACGAAGCTCCAGGATTTAAAAGGCCAGCGGGAGAAGTGAAGACGGCCAATGGTACCCAAAGTTATGGATGGGGTATTCGCGTCATCAATAAAAGTGATGAAGCCATTCTTCGGGATGTAAGGGTGCTGTCGTGCAGTATTGACAACGTGGGTCACACGGGCATCAAGTTTACCACATGGAAGAAAGGAAAGGAATATAAAGATAACCATGGCCGCCATGGAATCATTGGTTTTGAAGTGGCGATGAATACAGTGAGTGGAACAGGAGGGCCTGGGATTCAAATGTCAGGGGTCAAAAATGGACATGTCCACCATAACACTGTTGATCGATCTGGGAGTAATGATGATACCAGGAAATGGGGCCGTGGGAGTGGACTGTGGACATGGGGCTCAAAAAAAGTGTTGATAGAGAACAACCGGTTTACAAATGCAAACGGACCCGGGGATTCAGCTGGGGCCCATATAGACTTTAATTGCTCTGATATTGTGATGCAGTACAATTTTAGCGCAAACAATGCGGGAGGATTTTGTGAGATATTGGGAAACAACTATAACTGTGCCTATCGGTATAACATAAGTGTGAACGATGGCCATAGGGTCAAGGGTGAAGAAGGGGCTTTTCAGGAGGGCAAGACCTTTTGGCTGAGTGGCTATTGCAATGGAAAGCGTAGAGGGCCATATAATAGCTATTTTTATAATAACACCATTTATGTGAACCGGGATATTGTCTCAAAGATTGCCATAGATAGGGTGGCGGATGGTGTGCTTATCGCTAACAATATCTTTCACATTGAAGGAGATTCAAAGATGGTGAAAGGGGATCAATACAATCCAGAGACAGATGGGGAGTGGAAGGTATCTGATGTTTTTTTTCAGAACAATTTGTTCCTTACCACCAAAAGTTGGCCCTCGGAACAACGCCTACAGGATGGGATGCCACTTTATGGCACTGTTGAATTTGCCAATCTGGGCGGCATGGACATTGTGGACTATAGGCCCGTAAACAAGGAAATGGTAGTGGATAAGGGAATTGAAATCCCAAAACTGGAAAAAGATTCACTAGGGTTGGCCTATGGATTGGCGATGGAGAAAGACATTTTGGGAAATCCCATTGATGGACTCCCGGATTTGGGAGCCATAGAAATGAACAAATAAATGATGTTTACGGTACTATTTCAGGGGATCAGAAAATGGATGGGAGGTATCTTCGTCCTACTTGTTTCCTGTTCACCTGTTGCCACAGGTCAGCAGGAGCGCCCCAACATTATATTCATAATGGCGGATGATCTAAATGATTTTGTCAGATTTACGGATACGTATAAAATGGCACGGACCCCTAATCTGGATAGATTGGCGGCACAAAGCAGTGTTTTTGTGAACGCACATTCAAACGCTCCGGTGTGTGCTCCATCAAGGGCGAGTCTCTTTACGGGAATCTACCCACATAGGTCGGGCAAATATGGGTTCACCAACTGGCGAAAGAATGAGGTCCTGTCCAATTCAAAAACAATTATGGAGCAGCTCAGGGACCATGGCTATACTACTGCGGGTGTTGGTAAATTAATGCATTCCCCATGGAAACCGGCTTGGGATGAGTACGGACTGAAACAGGATTACACGCCCATAGCATTCGATGGAACCAAAAAAGTGGGACATCCGTCGGTGCCCGAACCCTTTAGGAACTTGGGCCCATTAGATGCCACATTCGCTCCATTGTCTGATGTTCCCATAGTGGAACCAAGAGGCGATGCATCAGGACATGAGGGTTGGTACTCATTTCCATATCAAAGGACATTCAGGTATGTAAATGAGGATGACCGGGATTTGTTGCCAGATGAAAAGACGGCAGATTGGGCCATGCAAAAGCTGGTACAATGGAATGGAGATGTTGATTTTAAGGGACCCTTTTTCCTAGGGGTCGGATTCATTCGTCCCCACACGCCGCTCGTAGTTCCCGACCGCTTTTTTGATATGTTCCCAATCTCGGGGATAGAACTGCCCCACCTATTGGATGGGGATGAAAGCGACTGTTACTTTGAGGAAAACCACCTTCCCGGTGAGTCCAAGGGAAGAAAGCACTACAAGGCACTCATGGCATCCTTTGACAATGACGAATTGGCCCTCAAAACGTATTTACAGGCCTATTTGGCGAGTATAGCCTTCATGGATGAACAGGTAGGGCGCATCATTGGGAAGTTGAACGACACCCGTTTCAAGGATAACACTATAGTGGTTTTCACCAGTGACCATGGATACACCCTGGGAGAGAAGGGATATCTGTTCAAGAACAATCTTTGGGAAAGTGCCACAAAGGTTCCACTATTGATTTATGACCCCAATATTGGGAAACGGCACACTATAGAAGAGGCGGTAAGCCTTATAGATTTATACCCCACTTTTTGTGAGTATTCAGGGGCCATGGCAGACAATAGAAAGAACGGCAAAGGCAAAAGAACCGATGGTAGGAGCCTAGTGCCCCTTACACATGGAAAGCGTACAAAAGACGGGTACGCCCTAACGGTAGTGGCCGGTGAAAATCAAGGACACCACTTTTCCCTACGTACCGATCAATGGAGGTATATTTTATATGGCAATGGCCGTGAAGAACTTTATGACCATGCAGTGGACCCATGGGAAGAATGGAACAAAGCCGAGAGCGGGGAATACAGAACGATAAGGGAAAAACTGCACAAGAAATTAAGGGGTCTTATAGAAGCAGGGGGCCATTGATGGCATTACAGGCCATGACCAAGGATGAAAATCATCAAGCACAAAAAATCCTCGGAGGCATTCTCCCTAAAAAAGGCATAGGCCCTTTTCATTTGTGTCTTTACGGTATTGATGGATATATTATATGTTTCGGCAATTTCTGAGTAGCTAAGACCTTGTACTACATAGGCAAGGAAAATTCTTTTCCGGGCTTCAGGAAGTTGTTCCAATAGCTCCCTTGATTTCGTATAAAGGTTTTTGGGTCTTTCCATTTCGACCGTTGGGGCTTGTTTTTGAAGCTCCAGATCTCTAAGAAGACGTAAGTCCTTGCCCTGCTTGGAAAGATATTGCAGGCTCAGGTTTTTTACGGACCGGGTGGCATAGGCCCTGAACGATGTCTTGATTCGTATTTTTTCCTGTTTTGACCAATAGGACATGAAAAAGTCCTGAACAATATCCTTGGAAGCTTCTTGGTTCCTCGTTATGGTAAAGGCTGTGATAACCAAAAAGGCGTAGTGTTCCTTGAACTGATGTTCCAAAAACTCTTTTGTATGTTCAAACGTTCCTTTCATGCTATTCTGGCCTCAATATATGCAAAGCACCATTGACAATGGCAATGTATGGGAGGCATTCATACTTTTTTAAGGATAAAATCTGAAAAAAAATAAGATTTTGTCACCCTAATATAACATTTCGCTAACATATACATAACGAACCCAACGATTATGTTGACAAAGGAACGCTTAAGAACGGTATTGGAAGATATCGCCAAGACCGGTACCCTCAATGATACACTCCTGAACGACTTGTCCCCTGAGGAGACGGCCTTAATTATTTCCCTATATGAAAAACAGATGGTGGGTGAATCATTGCAATTCTTGAATTCCTTGGATGAGGATGGTGATTGGGAGACCCTAAAACAGAGAATGGTCGTTCCGCGGGAAAGAAAGATTCCTTTATGGAAAAATATGTTACGGTATGCGGCTGTGTTGGCAGGTTTGTTCCTTATGGGATATCTGTTTAAAACAGTGATGGTTGATACCCCGGAACCACTACCAGTGGATGATATCACCTTGAAAGTGGGTGAAGAGGATATCGAGGTCATCAATCAAGGGGATAACAGGCAAATTGTAGTTTCCAATGCCGTAATAGGGATTCAAAAGGGAAATACGATCAGTCATACGTCTGGAACGGAAATTAAAGAGTTGATTTATAATGAACTGTCCGTGCCTCATGGGCGTGTTTTTAATTTGGAGATGTCGGACGGAACAATGGTCCACCTTAATGCGGGCACGAAAATCAGATATCCCATTGCTTTTTTAGAAGGAAGCAACCGGGAGGTCTTTATAGATGGAGAGGCCTATTTTAAAGTGAGTAGGGATGAGAATCATCCCTTCATTGTGCATGCCGATGCCGTTTCCGTAGAGGTTTTGGGAACTGAGTTCAATATATCTTCCTACGCAGAGGATGCTGAAGTGAATACGGTACTTGTAGAGGGGGCGGTACGTATGCGCACTGGGATGACCCCGGACCAACATACGGATCTAACACCGGGCCTTATGGGGTCTTGGGACAAGACCAGTCATAGTATCGTAACGGAAAAGGTGGAACTGGGATTATATGTAGGATGGGTGGAAGGAGAGCTCATCTTCAGGAAATCTTCCTTTGAGAACATGGCCAAGAAGTTGGAACGACGTTATAATGTGACCATACAGAACAATAATGCCTTATTGGATTCCAAAAAATTTAATGCGCGTTTCAATGTGAATGTGGAGAGCATAGATGATATCATGAAATCCGTAAGCGGGATTTATCCATTTTCCTATACCATTGGGGATGGTAAAGTGATAATAGAATAACCGATGAAAAACATAAGAGCCAATGAAGTGATTCCCTCCTAAAACGACAAAACCGGAAAATGGGTTCAGCATTTTCCGGCGTAAAGTCAAAAAATAATAGTTGCCTAATTATTTATTAACCAAAACAAAATTATGAAAGAACACTTTATGGGCCAACCGTTTTTGGGACGGTTGCCCAAAATTGATTTGAAAATGAAGCTTACTACCCTACTACTCATAGTTTCATTGTTGAAGATTCAAGCAAGTACCTACTCCCAGGACACAAAATTGACCTTAAATTTTGAGAATGCTCCCGTTGAGCAGGTTTTAAATGAAATTGAGTCCACGTCGGAGTTTCGGTTTTTGTATGAAAGCGAATTGTTGGACCCCAATACAAGGGTGACCATTCATGTTGTCAATAAGAAGATAGCCAATATCTTGAATCGTATGTTGAAAGGACTTGATATTGACTATCAACTGTTGAACAGACAAATACTTCTCTTTAAGAAAAAGAACCCCGGGAACTTGGATGAGGCCCCGCCCAGTGATGGGATTCCAAAAAGGCCCATGGTGCAGCGAACCATTAGTGGGGCGGTCACTGATGATGCCAGTATGCCGCTTCCCGGAGCCAATGTCATTGAAAAGGGAACCACCAATGGGACGCAAACTGATTTTGATGGCAACTTTACATTGGAAGTCACCGGTGAGAATCCCATTCTGGTTGTTTCATATATTGGCTTTGAGACACGTGAGGTGGCTGTTTCCGATAGGACGGACATACGTATTGTCCTAAAGGAAAGTGCCGCTGGATTGGAAGAAGTGGTCGTAGTAGGGTACGGTGCCCAAACAAAATCCTCCTTAACAGGGGCTGTTTCTACCATTAAGTCAGAAGACCTTACCCAGGCCCCGACCGCAAATACCACAAATTTATTGGCTGGGCGTTCCACGGGGGTCATTACGCGCCAGACCTCGTCCCAACCGGGTTCTGATGCTGCCAACATTAGTATCAGAGGGTTTGATACACCTCTGATAATGGTTGATGGGGTACAATCTACCTTGGGCAATTTGGACCCAAATGATATTGAAAGTATTACCGTCTTAAAGGATGCCGCTGCAGCCATTTATGGGGTTAGGGCCGGTGAAGGGGTAATATTGGTCACCACAAAAAGGGGAAAGGAAGGTAAGACATCTATTTCACTACATACCAATACAACTTTTCAAGAGCCTACGAGAATACAAAACAGACTGGGGGCCGTGGATTATTTGGAAATGGGATTGGCCACTGGAGGTACTGATCCGGACGTCACTCAGGAATTGTTGGACAAATACAACAATGGGGAAGCCAATACACCTGATACGGATTGGTACGAAGCGGT
>JBFOLQ010000422.1:0-5017 GCA_040830145.1 Flavobacteriaceae bacterium
AAGTGGTATTATTGGTGGAATTGATGCCCACATCCAGGGTAACCCCTCCATTGGCCAGAATGTCCACATCGTAAAAAGTGGGGGCCATAAAACCAGATATATTGATATTCCGATTGCCATAAAAACCGGCCCGGCCCAAATTTTCATCAAAGGGCATTTCATTGATAAGATTGGTATGGAACCCCAGTTCCCCTCCCTCATGGATGCGAATACTACCATTGTTATAGAGCGCCGTTTGGGCGTGGGCAAAGGAAGAAACCAGTAAAACGAACAATAATTTTCTCATTTAATTAATTTGTTGCCAATTGGAGCCGTCACTTTGCAATTGAACAATTCCGTTGGGTATTGTGGATGTATCGGCCCCCATCTCATTTTTGTATGTGCTTATGATTGGGTTAAAAGCTGTAGGATTTTTTATAATATAAATTCTTCCCGTACAGGTGTTGGCGGCTGGTAGTGTAATATCGTGGGCGCCTCCCAAAATAATGTAATAATGGGAATTGTTCAATTTCATATCCGCACTTGTGGTAGTAATGGGTAAGGAGAAAGAACCTGCTACTTGGAGTTTTGAATTAGGGGTTGTATTACCAATTCCCACATTTTGGGAATCATCTATGGTCATTACTTCTAAACCTTCCGTGGAAAACCTGAGATGGTTCGCCGTATTACCTCTCCACATACCCGTATCTGTATCATTGGTAAAGGCATAGGAAGGTTCATTGCTGATACCATCCGAATTAGCATAACCCTCTGATCTCACATGACCCATAACATGGAGTTTGTGGGATGGACTGCTGGTGCCAACTCCTAAACGATTATTGGTATTGTTCCAAAAAAATTGCGTGCTATTTTCTCCCAAAGTACCATCGGCTGCACCAAAAAACACGGCCCCACTGGTAGCACCGGATATACTGGATGGGTCAACCCACTGAACTTGACTGCCCGTAGAACTGAGTACTTGTCCATTGGTTCCAAGATCTGGGGTGGCGTCAGAATCAAATAGTCCACCATATAACTGAATGTCTTTGTCTTTGGTAACCGTGAACGATTTATCATCTATGTCCGGCAAGGTTGAATCCCCAACATCATTTTGTATAAAATGGAAATCTCCAACACCCCATGCCCCTTTTCTTTCAAATACCAAGGCTCCCTTACCATGAGATCCACCGGCATCCACGGCAAACAAAATACCGGTGGCCGCATCCCCAGTATTAGTGCCATTTTCATTCTGTATTTGTAACGGAAAGGCCAATCCCATCTGTTGATGCGCATTACTGATACGTTCTATGATGACCATTTTAGAATTATTTCCCTTAGGACTCCCATCCTGAAGGCCAACATATAGGGCTCCATAAGTATTTATTCCAAGTGGGCGGGCCGCGGTATCCCAAATCAAAGCACCATCATCATTGGGATTGGTATTGTCATCCGTGGTGGTTGGGGTACCATCTGCATCGGCAAAGAAAATGGCCTTTGCGGTTCCGGTATGCACTTCCGGGTCATCAACGATCCAATCTCCTGAACCACTATTTGCAGTGGCGTCCCATCGCATGATTTGCCCGTCTGTGGCCCCGTTTTGATCAATTTCCGAAAGTTCCACGGCATTGTCCGCTAGGTCCAGTACCCCCGTATTGTTCATGGTGGCATCCCCGGACATGGTGACGCCCTGTGGGGTGTTGGTGGCATCCCCCACGAAGATGTTCCCATCATTTAGGGAGGGGGCTCCGGTATCATCGTCTGCGACGGTCCATTCGCCGGCGGTATTGTCCCATTTTAATATCTGTCCATCGGTGGGGGCTCCCATATCGCTTAGGGGGGCCAAACCAATACCTTCATCCTTGAGCTGCAGTTGATCGGTGTCTATTTCAATGGTCGCATCATCCACATTGACATCATATCCGGCAGTGGCATCATACGCCAGCCCGTCATCATCGGCATTGGTATCCGTGAATCCGGCTCCTCCCGAAATATCTGTACCTATGGTCCAAGTGGTATTGTCCTGGTCCCATTTGAGAATTTGGCCATTGGTATTGGCCCCCATGGCACCGAGGTGGGCCAAGCCAATACCTCCATCCTTGAGCTGCAGTTGATCGGTGTCTATTTCAATGGTCGTATCATCCACATTGACATCATATCCGGCAGTGGCATCATATGCCAGTCCGTCATCATCGGCATTGGTATCCGTGAATCCGGTACCGCCCGAGATGTCGGTACCTATGGTCCAAGTGGTATTGTCCTGGTCCCATTTGAGAATTTGTCCATTGGTATTGGCGCCCATGGCACTTAAGTGGGCCAGTCCAATCCCCCCATCCTTTATTTTAAAAGGGTCTACAGCCGTCCCAGCCCCAGTCAGGGTAACATCATCGACTTCCTCTGTAGTTCCACCACCTCCCAATCCACCCAAAGGGACGGAATAGTCATTTCCTGAACCTTCCTCAATAATTAAATTGGTTCCTACCAACTCGGCCCGGGTTATCAATTCATTGGTGGTACTGGCATCGGCATCATCCACATAATTATTAAGGTCCACGGACCCAGTCCCTGATTCAATGCTCAATACATCCCCTGTAAGAATAAGGTTTTGATCATCGGATCCACCGGCGGAAATTATGGGTCCCAAATCCACATTGTTTCCCTGTTCTATCTCAAGGACGGTCCCATTAAGGCTTAAATCCTGCAACTCGTTGGTGCCACTTGTATCTTGGTCGTTGATCAAATGTGCCTCAATGACATCCGTATTGGCCAAGATGTCCTCCTTAATTTGACTATCGTCGTAAAAGGCCCCATTGCTATAGGTAATGGCATTATTGGCATCTGGACTGATGATATCCGTGGAAGTAATAAAACCAGCATCATTGGTAAGGGTGTTCAGGGTAACCTCATTGGTATCCAGGGCATCCAAACCAACGGCATTGGTGGCCAATTTTTCACGTTCCACGGCATCATTGGCCAATTTGTTCTGGCCAATGGAATTATTTTGAATATCTACCCCGTTGACTCCTCCATCAATGATTTGGGCACTATTGATACTATTGGGGGCCACCTCAAAATTGTAATTGGTACCATCTTGGGTGATGACAATGGTCTCATTCCCGTCCGTATCGTTAACGATGGGATCCGTGCTAAAACTGATATTGGTTGACCCACTGCCTTCACATAGGTTGCCCCATTGGGTGCCATCGTAGTAAAAGACACATTGCTCGTCCACATTGTATACCATGGCACCCCTACTGGGTACAATGGCGTTCATCTGGGCATTGGTGACGCGTGTAATGATCAACACCTTGTCCGTACTTTCAAGCTCTAAAACGGCTGATGTGTCTATATTCTGTGGATTGTCCCCGATTTTAATTTGGCCAAAGACCATTTGGCTGGTAAGCAAGGCAAAGGCCGAACTGGCTAAGATCTTTTTCATATAGCAGTGTTTTGTCGTGTGGCACCATTACACCCGAACGGGACCCCGCATTCCTGGGCGGCCCAAAAACTGGGGGAAACGATGTGTCTGGGTCGTGATAAAAACTTTCTCTCCCAATAAAACAAATGTAGCATATAAAACCCTACTGGCTAATAATATCGGTCAAAATGAAATATGGTTGGATAAACTGAAAAACTGGGGTCCTTTCAAGATTGCGTCCCCATTTTGGCGAGATTCCCAATTCGCGAAAGTGTCAAATTAACAAAAGTTTAGTGCCTTTAGGTTTTTTTTAAAGAGGGCTTTATAGTTTCTTTATGGAATAAATTCATGGGTATGCAGATCAAACTACTTTGGATTCTTCTTCTTGTGACAGTCATCCCTGTCCATTCACAGGATGATGGCCGTCAATTGTTACGGGGCAAGGTATTGTACCGTAATGTGAACGTTCCCAATGAAAATGTGATCAATACCACCACGGAAAGGGCGACGATCACCGATGAAAATGGTGAATTTTCCATTTGGGCCAAAAATGGGGACCAATTGGTGTTTACGGCCCTTAATTACCAGCTGGAAGTAGTGAGGGTAACAGATGAAATCATTGCCAAAAACAGATTGGTGGTCGAGGTGAAGGAGAAGATTACCGAGTTGGAGGAAGTGGTGGTGACCCCAGAAGACCAACAGCGATTTGTGGAGTTGAAAAATGAGGAACTAAAGGAATATACCTATGAGACAGACCGTAGTTCTGAGGTAGAGAATATAGCCTTAAGCCAATCAGAGAGGGGACTGCAGGACGGTCTGAACCTCAAGAACATCTTTATGTCGGTATACCGGGCCATGAAAAAGGATAAACCCCAGGACACGGAGTCCATTAAGATGAGTGAGGTAATGCGTCAAGTATATGACGATGAGTTTTTTGTGGCGGACCTGAAGTTGCCCCAAGATAAGATTGATGCCTTTTTGCAGTATTGCGATGCCCAAAATCCAGAACGGACCCTCTTTAAAAAGTCAAACGAATTTCAATTGATTGACTTTTTGGTGACCCAAAGCCAACGTTTTAGGGAACAATTGGATGAGGAGCCATAATTCCCATATTGTTGCCTTCCTTTTTTGCTCCTTGTCCCTAAGTGCCCAGGATTGGTTTTCCGATAGGGTCATGGGACAAATACACAGTACATCGGGTACAGATGTCTCCGCCATACACATTTTGAATACCAGCATTAA
The DNA here is from genome assembly GCA_040830145.1 of Flavobacteriaceae bacterium. Taxonomy (GTDB): domain Bacteria; phylum Bacteroidota; class Bacteroidia; order Flavobacteriales; family Flavobacteriaceae; genus JBFOLQ01. The sequence continues at coordinate 4,637 of JBFOLQ010000422.1, forward strand.
AAAGGCCACCATTTCCGATGCCCGTGGATTTTTTGATATTCGGGCATCGGTGGGTGATACCCTCATTTTTTCGGCCATACAATTTAAGCGTAAGGAAGTGGTGATATCAGAGGATATGCTGGAGAGCAAGATGTTATTGGTACCTATGGAAGATGCCCTGACAGAGCTTGATGAGGTGGTGGTGACCCCTTATAATCTAACGGGCGATATGGGTAGGGATGCCAATCGTCTCAATATAACCCCTGTGGTAACAGCGACTTCCCTAGGATTGCCCAATGCCTATGTACGGGTACCTACACAGGCAGAGCGCATGCTGTTCGAGGCCACCTCAGGGGGCGGACTCCTGCCTTTGAACCCCATTCTGAACGGCATCAGTGGACG
>JBFOLQ010000423.1:0-2443 GCA_040830145.1 Flavobacteriaceae bacterium
CCCTATCAATTTCATTGCCATCTATCATATTTATTTGGTTCGTGGGAAGAAATAACATAAAATCAAAAGTTCGGTTAATAGTTTCAAGAACTGCGAACGATTTGAATATGATTGTATCAAAATGACACTCCAAAAACTAAAAAAACCCGGCACATGTGCCGGGTTTTTTTGAGACTAAAGTCGGTCGTGACTAGAAGTTGATACGCAGGGTAGCGTTCCATGTTGTTCCAAAATCGAACCATACTGAATTTCTCACATCTACACCATTCCATGTTTCATCACCAGCACCAGCATGGATGTTGGTGTTTGATTCGGCAATGTAGGTGGTATTGAATAAATTATTAATGTTGACCCTAAAGGAGGATTGCGTTCCTAAAAGATTAAACCTGGCAGTACCTCCCAAATCAACCAATCCGTATGAAGGCAATTTTAAGGCTCCCACATTGTTAGGCTCAGCGAATACGGAATCAGTAACCGCATAGTCCGCATACAGCCCATCCACAAAACGATAGTTGACATCAATATCAAAGTTTCCTATGTTATAATCAGCTCCAAGATTTAGTACAAACTGAGCCGCATCACCCACTTTGGCATCTTTTAGATACAGTGTTCCCGTACCGATTTGTTGTTGGTTATCATCAAAAAGTGTTGTGGAAAAATCCTTTGTATATTTCCAATCACCTGCCGATAACATCCCAATAAGTTTAAGGTCTTCCATCACCCTATAGGTCGCTTCAATCTCAAGACCATTGTGGACTACATCAATATCCCTAAATTGGGCAGTGCCATCAACCCCTTGTTGGTTAGACAAACTAGCCGTTTCAAATCGATTGCCCCAAGTTGTAGAATACAAATTTACATTGGCAGTAAGTTTACTAGATCGATAACCATATCCCAATTCAAGGGAACTAATCCTTTCATTCTCCAGGTCTTCATTCACATCATTGGCAAATCCAGGAAAAACCGCATCAAAATTAGGTTGACGGGAGATGATTCCCGCATTGAAAAAGACATTAGATCGCTCACTTAAATTATAGTTTGCGCCTCCTTTAAAATACCCTCCTGAAATGTTTTCCTTTTCAGACAATGGATTTCCAACTTGCGCAAAGAAATCCTCCCTCTGAAAAGACTGGTTGGAATATCCCATTTGTATTACAGCCGTTAACTTTTCCTCATCATTATACTCAACCATACCATTAACGCCTTGCCAACCCACATGGCCAATGTTATAATAATTGATCTTTGGACCGGCCAATCCAGTATCCTTAAAAGGAGAGGCTTCAATAGTGGTCTCTATAATTTGACCAGCACTATTTCTATTCCCAGTAGAATAATAACCATCCAGTCCCAATAGATCATTTAATGCCCTATAATGATATCCTGTATATTTTCTTAGGTCAACCCCAATGGAAGCATTTATTTTTCCAAACTTTCCTTCAAGATTGGAAATTCCTCCAATCCAGTTATGTGAGTTCATGGAGGCTCTACGAATCAATACTACCCTATTGACTTCATCATCATTGTACCCATGAGAACCAATCTTTAGCCCTTCATATCCAGATATGACGCCGGTATATCCATTGGTTGAGGCTCTATTTTCCGCAACAATGGCATCAAAATTTATAGTGCCATCTGCATTTCTGGCACCTCTACCATTCTCTAGATAATGTTCTGTCAAATCTTTTCTAAAGGGTAAAATATCTGTGACCTCTCCCCTAAAGTTATTTCCTCTTGGTCCAGTTCCCCCACCACGGCCAGCAGAACCATATAAAGAGGTGTTAAGTGAAAATTGATCGGAAATTTCCCAATCCCAGTTAAAGGTTGCCAAGGGCTTGTTGTAAAAATTTCTTCTCATGGAATACTCCTCGCCGTTTAAGGTGCCTCCATTGGTGTTCCACCTACGATCTATTCCATCATCTCCAAAGTTTTGATAATCCCTGATGGATACCCATGCGTCACGTTGATGGTGCCATTGGCCGGCCCCTAGGACAGAAAAATTCAATTTATGGTTAGACCCCTCAGGTTCATATCCTACAGCAGCAAAATACGTCCACCCTTCACCAGAGGTGTTATCTACATATCCATTACCAGCCCATCGTGACAATAACAAAGAGGTGGCCCATCCTTTGTCATTTTTACCTGTATTATAGGCCAGTGATGTTTTGGTATACCCATCATTACCAATCATTTGTGAAAGAGAACCTCCCTCAGAAATTTGTGCGGCCTTGGTAAATATTGAAACAGTTCCCCCAACGGAAGGGACTGCAAGTCTTGAAGCTCCCAAACCTCTTTGAATTTGGATTCCAGAAGCTACATCGGTAAGCCCTTGCCAGTTACTCCAATATACCCATCCATTTTCCATATCATTCACAGGCTGACCATTGATTAAGAACGAAGTGTTTCTTTGGTCAAAACCCCTTAAGGAAATTCTAGAATCACCATA
>JBFOLQ010000424.1:0-10678 GCA_040830145.1 Flavobacteriaceae bacterium
TGGCCGTAGTGCCCACTTTTGATGAGGTGGTGAACTGTTATCGTATCACAGGGAATGAAAATATAGTCATGGAGGTGCTACTGAAAGACCAGTTTCACCTGGAGAAATTCATTGATCGTTTAATACAATTTGGAGAGACACGTACCCACATTGTACTCTCTGATGTGGTAAGGAATGCCCCAATAGGCAGGGCAAAAAATTAGAATGGGATGAAGAGGGTTCTCCGACGATTTTTATATTTGTTATCCCATGGGGCACTAGGCCTAAAAACCAAATTTTAAAATGGACGAAAAACAACTTCAGAAATATTCCGAAATGGCCATGGATTGGGTGGTAGAGTTTGTGCCCAAGATTGTGGTGGCCGTATTGGTACTGTGGATTGGCTTCAAAATAGTGGCCAGGTTGATGAAATTGTTGAAGAGAATGTTGGAAAAATCCAAGTTCTCTCCCAATTTGAGACCATTTGCCCTGTCTACGTCCAGTTTTTTGATGAAGGGGGTAATTATTTTTGTGGCGGCCTCAATAGCTGGTGTTGAGCTCGCGGGACTCTTTACCATTTTGGCTGCGGCCAGTTTGGCTATTGGGATGGCCTTGCAAGGTAGTTTGGGGAATTTTGCCTCGGGCATCCTTATCCTCACCTTGAAGCCTTATAAGACAGGGGATTGGATTCAGGTGGATGATAAGTTTGGACAAGTTGAGGAAATCGGGATTTTTAGTACCAATGTCATCACTCCGGGCAATAAAATTTTAATCATTCCCAATTCAAAGATAACCGATGATGTGGTCACTAATTTTTCCGAAAAGGGAATGATCAGGCTGGAACTGGAAGTGACCATGCCCTATGCCGAGAGTTTCCCCAAGGTACGCTCCATTATAGAATCTGCCTTGGCGGATATTCCCAAAATAATGAAAGATCCGGCACCGGAAATTGGTATCAATACCTTTGACTCGCATAACGTGCAACTTTTGGTGAGACCCTACGTCTTGCCAGATGATTATTGGGAAGTGACTTTCGAGGCAAACAGGTCCATAAAAAGGGCTTTTAGCCAAAACGGTATTAAGGTGGCCTATTCTGAGGGAATTGAAATTGGCCTTATCGGGGAGTGAAATTTTGGCCGGATTTTTGCTGTGCAATTCACATGAAACGAACACTACTTTGGGGCTTCCTTTTTATGGCCCTTATTTCCTACGGTCAACAAATTGCCCTTAAAAAAGGAGGCATAAATGACCATTTGGTGGCCAATGATTCCCTAGCGGAGACCTACTCACTCTTTTTGCCATCCAATTTTGAGAGCAAGGGTACCTGGCCACTTGTTATGGTACTAGATCTAAAGGGAAATGGTAGGCAGGCCATGCGCCTTCTCTTGGACTCGGCTGAGCGGGAAGGGTACCTGTTGGCTACCCCAAATGCCATAACGGATACACTTAAACTTACGGATAATGTGCTTGCAGTAGATCGGGTGATGGATAAACTGTTCGGAATGTTACCAGTGGACAAGCAACATATATACCTCGCTGGTTTTGGTACGTCTGCCCGTTTTGCCACGCTTGTGCCAGCCTTTATAAAGAATATTAAAGGGGTAGTCTCATGTGGTGCGGGCATTGCCAATCAGGATGTATTGAGCGCAAAAAGACCTTTCCACTTTATGGGTATCATCGGTAATGGCGATTTTAATTATATGTCAATGAGGGAGTATGGGTCCATTTTGGACCGACTGAAACACCCTAATAATATGTTGGTCTTTGAAGGGGGACATCAATGGCCCACACCGGAATACTTGACCAAGGCATTACAGGTTTTTAAGCTCTCGTCAATGGCCAAGGGAGAGCAGGCCTTTGATAGTACATATGTACAGAAAACATATAAGGGGAATCTGAATCAAGTAAATGAGTTCATGAGCAATGGGAATCCTTTATTGGCCATTTCACACCTAAAGGAAATGGAAAAAATATACCGTCCCCTAAGGGAAGTTGATTCCTTACGGGAATATGGAAAGACCATTCGGAGGACCCTACAGTTTAGGGAACAGAACAGAAAACAAAAAACCCTGTTCTTGAAGGAATCGCTTACCCAAGAAGATTATAGCTACTACCTAGAGGAGGATATCATTACCTACAACTTCAATAATTTGGGCTGGTGGAACCATCAGATGAACGAACTGGGGAAGCTGATAAAAAGTGGGAATGTCCAGGAACAACGGATGGGGATGCGTCTTAAGGGGTATCTGGAGGCCTTGGTGGCCGATAATGTGGACCTCATCTCAAAGGAAAAAAAACCTGATTTTGAGGCCCTCAATTTTTTATGGATGTTGCAGACCATTCTCAACCCCAAGGAATATGCCCCATATATGAAGGTCATATCCCATAGTGCCAAGATGGAGGACTATGGTACGGCCCTGTTTTATTTGGAGGAAATGCTTAAAAATGGATTTGCCGACAAAAAGAAACTTTACGAAATGAAGGATACGGCCCTCTTTAGAATTACCCCGGAATTTAACGAACTGGTAGAAAAATATCTGAAGGGCGCCCGTTACGAACCCATAGAGGAGTAGTTTTGTACTTTTGTGGGGACCGTATTTGTATTGAAATGGGAAGGTTGCTTCGTTTGGCTTTTATTGTTTTTATCCTATTCTTCCAATCCTGCAAGCAGGAAAAGCGCTATCATGATTCTGAACAACCCAAACATCAGTCTGTTGCCAATGATGGAATACGGTCTATTCTGGAATTCCAAAAAAGGATGAACGAGGAATTTAGGGACCCCCAAAGATCTCCACTTTCCGACACGTATCGAAAGCATTTTGTGTCCCTTGATTTTTTTGAACCGGATACCAACTATATTGTAACCGCCAAGCTCGTGCGAACTCCTGATGCCCTTCCATTCCTGATGCCCACCAATACGGACCGCATGGAAGAGGAAAAAGTGTACGGGGTGGCCCATTTTAACCTTAATGGTAAGGCACATAGGGTAGAAGTGTACCAAAACCTGGAAATGCTACGCAAAGAGGGCTTTGTGGACCGTCTTTTTCTTCCGTTTACTGATTTGACCAACGGTACTGAGACGTATGCAGGGGGTCGGTATATTGATTTGTCCATTCCGCAGGGAGAGGAAATGATTATAGATTTCAATAAGGCCTATAATCCATACTGTGCGTATAATAAAAAGTACTCCTGCCCCTTGGTACCGCCCGTAAATGCATTGGGCACAGAGGTACGGGCCGGGGTAAAGGACTTTCAAAAAGCCAATGAAGGAAACGGATATTGAAAAGGATTTTTCAAGAATTTTTTTCGAAATCGTTTGATTTTATTGGTCCCATTTCACCATATTGCAGGGGCAAAAAATAGGGAGGATAAACTTAATTGTTAAGTATATAGTGGCCCTATGGGATTGACCTGAAAAATATAGGAATGGCAAAGTTCAATGAACAAAGGATCGCGGCCCGTTTGAAGGATATGGAAGTCCCTGAAAAATTCATACCCCAATTTATTGCGATGGGCCAACTCCAAGATATGAAACGGGGAGAAATGGTGGTCGACATAGGTGAAAATTGCCAAAAAGCCTATATCGTACTAAATGGGGGCTTTGTAAGCCAAAGAATTGGGCAGAAAGGGGTAGCCCGTACCGTAAATTTTTTCTTGGATATGTACAGACCGTACATGACCAGTTTTCATAGCTATTTTCAGGAGGAACCTTCCCGTGTTTTGATAAAGGCCATCAAACCGTCCACGGCCTTGGTTTTGGATAAGTCAAAGTTGGCAAAATTACATGGAGCACATAAAGACTTTAAGGACTTCACCATTGAACGTATTGTGCATGCCCTTTTGGCCGAGAACGAATTCAAGGGCTATCTTATTTCCAAACCCCCTGAGGAACTCTATGGAATATTATTGGAAAGGTTTCCCAATATGCACAGGGATGTTCCGGCCAAGTATATTGCGGAGTTTATGGGCATAAGTAGGGTATGGCTGAGCAAATTGAGGAAAGAAGTGTTAAAATAGTAAAGTAGTTTACTTTTTGGCCTGCCACCACATTTTTTTTTATTTATACTTTTAGCCCCATACCATTTCAGTTATTATATGAAGGTTTCAAAAACTACCTTTTATGAACACTAGCATAGTTTCTATCAACGTTCCCGGGACATTGCCAAAATCTAACCACTTGCCCAGCCAAGCCCAGAGACAGGCAATATCAATTCTAATTTGATCGGTATACTGGAACTGGGACCAAAAACGGTTTATGATGTGCCGACCATTGGTGAACAGGGTCCTGGTTTTGGAAAATAGCCTGTACCGTGGTGTGACCGGAGGTATGATTGTACTGTTTCCCTCGAGGGCTCATCTTGCCCATGAAGGATTGTATATAAAAGGGAATAGCCTTTTCAGTATTCACCATCCCCGATTGATTGATGGAACATCAAATGTGGAAATGGGACAATGCGTCCAGGCCTTGTAATAAAAGAAAACGAGGATTATTCATTAAAGACGTTAAGTTGACAAAAGAAGAGATATCGTTACGATTGGAACAGATTGGGGTTCCCTTGGAAATTCGACCTGTTTTTATCGATGAGGGAAGTATTCAACAAATAGAGCGCAATGAGACCGTGGCCTCCATTGGGGAGCTCTGCCAAAAAATATTCATAGTGCTCGAGGGAGGCTTTGTGAGTCAACAAAGGCATGGGGAAAGTGCCCATAGGACAGTCAATTTCTTTTTGGACTCCCATGAGCCCTATATGGTCAGCTTTCACAGCTTTTTTCATGGAGAGCCATCCAGGGTACGGTTGTTGGCCATTAAAAAATCAACGGTCCTCATTCTTGAAAAATTCCAAATCGACGAATTTAATCGAACGTTAATACCCTTCAAGAATCAGTATATAGAGCGTTTGGTACATGTGCTATTGGTAGAGAACGAATTTAAATCCTACATGATCACCAAGTCCTCACAGGAACTCTACGGGCATATTGTTACGGATTATCCAGAGCTCGTTCGGGATGTGCCGACTAAGTACATTGCGGAATTCATGGGGATTTCACGGGTTTGGTTAAGTAATTTAAAGCGTAGAAATTTTAAAAAAAATGTAAATTAGTTTACATTTTTTGCTTGGTGACGTATTCCACGTTACATATATTTATTCCGTCGGCCCACAGCCTTGGTGATGATTGAAAGATGGCCGTTTTCCTGATTCTTTTGCATATTTCAGCCTAAACTTTACAAGCATAATTTTAGTTTGGAATAGTGGTATTTCACAGTTTATGTATCCTACTAAGTAGCATTTATGATGTTGGCTAAGTAAACCAAAAGGTATTTTACCTTCACGAGGCATGCACTATGCTACCCAATAAGAAGTCTACCGGAGTATTCCCTATTAAGAACTGTTCTTATGAAAAATGGTTATGAGTATATTGATTACCAAGGTTACATTGAAGGGTTGGACCCCTTATATAAGGGTTTGAAAAAGACGACGAAGGAATATTTGGATGCCAACAGGCTGGAAATCCATTTTGACTCCGGTGAGAAAATTTATAAACAAGGCTTTTTCCCCAATGGTATCTTTTGTCTTGACAAGGGTAAGGTAATGACCACTAAAATGGGGGATTCCGGGAATTCGCTCATGACCAATCTCTACAAAGGGATTGCCTATTTGGGGTTAGAAGATTTTGTGTTGAAAAAACCCTATGCGAATACGTGCATCGCCCTTGAGGGTTCCCGTCTATACTTTCATAAAGCAACCGTAATCAGTGATGTCATGGAATATGACTGTGCCTTGCCAAAAAACATGTTGTTATATGTGTCGGGCCAGATTGGGCATTATACCGAAAGGCTTGTACTGTTGACCCAAAAGAATATGGCCGCCCGTTTGGCCCATACCCTTTTGGAAATTGCGGATACCTTTGGGGTTGATGATGACGGTTTTCTAAACGTTCGTTTGAAACGGTCACATATAGCCGAAATGTCCTGCATCAGTGTATCGAACACCATACGCAACCTCTCCATATTTAGTAAGGATGGGTTTATAGACCTACAAAAGAAAAAAATCAGGATTCGCGACAAAAGACGCCTTCTCAATTGCGTGGAGGCAGGTTGAGGCACGGGTCGTCCACACTTTTCCACTTCTTTACGGACTCTTTTTTCCAGCTGTTTGGGAATGCCTGAACGTGCAAACGTTTGCGACATGCGAAAACCTGCCATTAAACATATTTTTTCTTGTCGCCCACTATTTTTTGTCCCTCTGAAAATGGGGTTATTTGTTTGGATCCGCAGTGGTCATAACGAGAATTAAAAAATAGTCAATAGGTATGAAAAAAGTACGATTTGGTTTGATGGCCGCCAACATTTGGTGCATGGTTTTGGTGTCAGTGTCCCTTGTGGGGTGCAATGATGATGACGATGCGAATATTGCGGACTATGATATTGTTAAGACACAACATTCAGAAACTTTTTGGAATGACAATGCCCCAACAACCTATTACTTATTGGATGAGGTGCGATGGATAGAGGATGAAGGCGGCCTGGGTAATACGAATCCCACCATTACCCGTGATTTTGACCAAACCATTTTAGCGAGTATTGTTGAAAATATGGCAGGGTTGGGGTATACCAGGGTGAACACCCTTGATACCGATAACCTCCCTGATATCATCATAAGAGCCAATGCCTTGGCGACCACCTATGCCGATATTGGTTTGATCTATGATAATTGGTACTCATGGTGGGGCTTTTATGGCCCCTATTATCCTGGGGGATTGTATCCCGTGTATTATGAATGGACAGAGGGTACCATACTAATAGAAATGGGGGATGGTACTTCCCTTAATGAGACGGAAAAGACCATAGATATAGTGTGGATAGCTGGGATAAATGGATTGGTCAGGGGTAACCAATCAGGGAATTTGGATTTCATTGCATCAAGGATTGATGACGCCTTTGATCAATCTTCCTATCTCAAACCGTAAAGCCCAAGGCATATTAAAAAATAAGAACATGAATAGATTTTTTCCCATGTTAAGTGCCGTGGTTCTACTTATCAGCTGTAATCATTCCAAAAGAACGGAGGCTGGGCATACTGAAAAACCAGAACAAGCCTTAGCTGTTGGGGCAGAGAGCTTCATCAGGGCAGAAACAGATAACATGTTTATGCAAATGATCAATAATGCTGGGGGAACAAATGCATTTTATCATTTTAGGACACCCACACCTCTCAACAGACAAACGGTTATTCGCATGAATCGCGATGTATTGTATTCCGGTGGTGTTTTTGATTCGGAAAAAGGGTTGAAAATTACGTTCCCCGAAATGCCCGACGATAGATACGCATCTGTATATGTGATTGATAATGACCATTATGTCCAAGATGTAATTTATAAGCCCGGAAACTATTCAGTAAAGGGAAATACTAAGTTTCTCTACGTAATCATTAGAATCCAAGTGTACAATGCAATGGATTCGGAAGAGATTAAGATGGTAAATGGGTTGCAGGACCGGTTCATTGTTGAGTCAATCTCCGCTGAAGAATTTCCGGTATTTAAGTGGAACAGGTCACAGCTGGATTCATTGAGAACTGTATACAATACAGAAAGTGAAAAATACACCAGTTGGGAGGGGATGATGGGAAAAAGAGGCCATGTAAATGGGAAAACACGGCATATCGCAGCAGCAGCGGCATGGGGACTACTGCCAGAAAAGGAGGCAACGTATCTTAATTATAAGCCTAATTCCGTAGAAAAATCCAACTGTTATACGGCCACCTATAAAATTCCTGGCAACACTGGGTTTTGGTCTATCACAGTATATGGAGATGATGGGTATATAAAAACGGAAAACTGTTTACTGAACAATTCCAATGTGGAACTTAATGAAGATGGGACTTTCACGGTCCATTTTGGGGCTGCGGACGTATGTGGTGATGTTCCCAACAGATTGGACGCACCAGAGGGTTGGAATTTTTTGATGAGAGTCTATTTACCCGGCGAAGAGGTATTAAAGGGCGAATATACCCTTCCTGATGTAACAACATTAAATTAAGTTAAATGAGGGATTTACTTATTCTTTTAATAGCCATTTCATTCGTTGCCTGTAAAAACAAGCTAAAGGACACCGAAGAAGACAAACCTTCATTTGCCAAGGAAATGACAACGGAGGGTAATATCATTGTTGACGAAAACAATTTTACCATTGCCGAAACCGATTTATACATGCTAAACCACTCAAAGGAGCATGCTGTAAATACTTTTCGACATTCACGAAAAATGTCTGATAAGGACAATCAGTTTGTTGTTCGGGAGAATCAGGATGTGATGTATTCCCATGCCGTGGTGGATATTTCGGAAGGGGCAACACTGGTAAATCCTGAATGGGATGTGTATTCCGTGATTCAGGTTATAGATGAGAACCAATACACGATAGGGGTAGTTTATCCGGGAGAGTCAAAAACCTTCACTACGGATGATGTGGCTTTGGGCAACCACTTGTTTTTAAACATGCGCACAGGGGTAAGGACCCTTGATTCGATAGGATATGCCGAAGCCCACCAACATCAAGATAATGTTCAAATTCTTGCAAAATCAAACAATTCCTATAAAGAAAAGGGCTTTGATACGAAAACATTGGATGAAGCCAGGACAAGGTTAAAGGCGAGAATGGCAGAAGCGACCAAACCCGAATATTATTTTGGAACCAAACAAGAGGTTGACTCACTTCAATTTTTAATCGCGTCCGCCGTGGGAATTTTTGGGTTGCCTGTTGAACATGCGGCCTATCTAAATACCATTCAACCGAGTAAGGAAATTCAGGAAGGCAAATGTGCTTCCCTAACCTTACCGGTACCACCAATAGAATTTGATAAAGGTGGGTTTTTCTCGGTTACCACATACAATAAGGAGGGATGGATTGCCACAGACAATTTTGCATTGAACAATAGAATGGCAGAGGCCAATAAAGATGGTACGTACACATTTCATTTCAACTGTACGGGTGCCAAAAATAATATCGACGTTGTTCCCGGTTGGGCTGTCTTGATCAGGCTCTATCGTCCGGAAAGTAAAAAGGCTGTTTTGGAGTATATGAAAACTGCCAATGAGAATATCCAGTTTGAATTAATCATAAAATAAGAGTGTTTTCCAGTATGATACAAAGGGAACAGACATATTCTTCATCTCTATTGTACTGGCAAATAAATAAGCAAAATAGATAGTCAAACCTATGAAGCTAATCAATATAGTACCGGTTGTTTTCTTTCTCTCCCTTGGACTTTTTGCCAGGGGACAGAACGCAGTGGATCAACCCCAAAAAACCAAAAATACAGGGGGCGTAAACATTATTTGGGTGCCGGTATTGGCCTCATCACCTGCAACGGGGTTTATGTTTGGAGTGGCGCCGGCCATAAGTTTTGTGAAGGGTGATCCGGAGACGACCAGTATCTCATCGTATTTGGGATCGGTGGTCTATACGACCCAAAATCAACTTTTATTGACTTTTAAGGGAAATCTTTTTTTTGACGACAATCAGTGGATTTTAATGAACGATTGGAGGTACTTTATCACTTCCCAACCAACCTATGGGTTGGGTACCGGTCCGCAATCATCCAAATTAGTGTCATCAGGAATAGAATACGAGGATGGTCTTTTTACCCAAGAGATTGATGAGGCCCAATTCATGGAGTTCAATTTTTTAAGGTTGCATCAAACAGTCCTTACCAAAATAGGGAACAAGGGCTTATATACAGGGGTGGGATATCACTTGGATATACATAGCAATATTGAGGACCAATTGTTGGATTTGGATACATTGCCCCCCGCCGTAACAAGCCACTATGCCTACAGTTTGACCCAAGGAATAGATCCCAAAAAATATACCCTGTCCGGCGTATCCCTGAACGGACTTTTTGATACACGGGACAATACCATCAATCCATATAGTGGTAGATACGCATTTGTGTCCTTGAGGTTCAACCCAGAATGGTTAGGGAGTGCCACTTCATCGTCAACACTTTGGGCTGAGTATCGCGATTATTTTACGATGGACAAGAACCGCCCAAGAAACCTATTGGGCCTCTGGATGTATGGCAATTTTGAAGTGGGGGGCAGTTGGCCCTATATGAGTTTACCCGCCCTGGGTTGGGACCAGTTTGGACGGTCGGGGAGGGCCTATCCCCAAGGAAGGTTTAGGGGACAGTCATTGATGTACAGTGAATTGGAATGGCGTTTCCCACTGCAAAAAAATAGTGATAAATGGGGCGGAGTGCTCTTTGCCAATATGAACACGGCGACCAATACAGATGCCAATATTGATATGTTCGATCATATCAATACCGGAATTGGCGCGGGTATTAGGTTTATGATCAATGAAAAAAGCAGACAGAATATTTGCTTGGATTATGCCTGGGGCAATTATGGTGCCCATGGCTTTTACCTAAGTGTCAACGAGGTCTTTTGAGGCGTTCTGGACCATGCCCCGATGAAAATAGAATTTATGATTAGTAAGAACCTACACTACTTTCTTTTCGGTTGTCTTAAAGTAGCATGTTTTTGTTATTTGTTAGCTCTGGTACAGGCCTGTAATACCAATGGTAAGGGACCCCAAGACCCATTGCCCTCATGGAGTCCTAGTGAAACCAAGAACGCCATTATTGATTATGTGCATCAGGTCACCAATGAAGAAAGTGAGGATTTCGTCCCTATTGAAAAA
>JBFOLQ010000425.1:0-4122 GCA_040830145.1 Flavobacteriaceae bacterium
ACCGCGATGCCAAAGGCCAAATTCGCACTGGTATCGTCCCGGTAACGCAGGGTATTGTTTTGATTGGTCTCATCAAAATAGTAATCACCGTCGAAGTCCCCTTGAATATTGAACATACTAAAGGCCTCTAAAAAAAAGCCCCACGCATATTTGCTTGAAAAATAGCGTCTATAATAAGGGGTCAAGGCAAACTTTTCATTGTAGTAGGGCCCTTCCACATAATCGTTGACCGGTGTTTCTTCAAGATTGACCAATATGGAGGCCCCAATTCCAGATTCTTGGTTCAAAAGATATTCAAAATTGACTTCAGGCGACTTGAAAACTATTAGGTTAAAGGCATTGGCCTTTATCTCCATCTTGGGGTTGGTGGGGTCCGTTTGTGTTTGCGATGAAACGGTATTGAAAATTAGGAACGACAGCAACAAAAAAAATGTATGTCTCATAGTATATGAATTGGATTGACTTTAGTTAGTTCGAGTTAGCATCAAAAATAGTACCATATCATATATAAAGACTGCCAAAAAAGAAAAATGTGCCAATGGTATGTACTGGAATAAACGGGTACGGAAAACAATTTATGGAAATTTAAACGGGCCCTAAGGGAATCGTGATTATTTTTGCCCCGAAGCAAGCCTCGAACGAAAGGCTCTCAAAGAAGAAACAAGAATGATACCGAGCCCGATAGGCTTTAATACCAAACGGTGTTCGGGGATGGGAAAGGGATGGAATTTTTAATGGTCAACCTTATTTTCCACAATACAGATATAAAGTGACCGAAGGCAATTTTGTTGATTATGCCAAGATTTTCTTGGTCTCGGGCCGAGGCGGAAAGGGCTCTGCCCATTTGCGACGTGAAAAATATGTGGCCAAGGGAGGCCCTGATGGAGGTGATGGGGGCCGGGGAGGCCATGTCATTCTTAGGGGCAATAAAAACCTTTGGACCCTGATGGAGTTCAAGTTCAAAAAGCATTTTAAGGCTGGTCATGGAGGTGATGGCGGAAGGCAGCGAAGCACTGGGGCCAATGGGGAGGATATGTATATTGATGTGCCTTTGGGAACCGTTGTCAAGGATGCCGATGACCATCGCCCGTTATTTGAGATTACGGAGGATGGACAAAAGGAAACCGTACTCAAGGGAGGATTGGGAGGTAGGGGAAATTGGCATTTTAAGAGTGCGGTCAACCAGACCCCTAGATATGCCCAACCTGGTTTGCCTGGTGAGGAAAGCACCCTAATATTGGAACTTAAGGTGTTGGCGGATGTGGGTTTGGTAGGTTTTCCCAATGCAGGAAAGTCCACATTACTGTCGGTAGCTACCTCTGCCAAGCCCAAGATTGCCGATTATGAGTTTACCACTTTGAAACCTAATCTGGGCATTGTTAAGCATCGAGAGTTCCAAAGTTTTGTGATGGCCGACATCCCGGGGATTATTGAAGGGGCTGCTGAGGGCAAGGGCCTGGGACATTATTTTTTACGGCATATTGAGCGCAATGCCATCCTCCTGTTTTTGATACCGGCCGATAGCATGGATATCAGTGCTGAGTATGATATACTTCTAAATGAGCTCCGCAAATACAACCCTGAACTGTTGGATAAGGACCGATTGGTGGCCATTTCCAAATGTGATATGCTCGATGCGGAATTGATGGCCGAAATGAAAGTTGAGTTGGATAGTGATTTTAAGGATATCCCCTATTTGTTTATTTCGTCCGTTGCGGGTCTGGGCATTCAAGCGCTAAAAGATAGGCTTTGGACGCTGCTGAACAAATAATGTGGACAACTTCAAGGCTACTTTTGGGTTAAGCCCTGCTTTTCACCACTTTGACCACATAGGTGGCAATGGCCTTGCCATCAATCATAAGGTGTACATCATAGGTCCCCTTTTTTACAAAAACGTGTTCCACGACATAGTTGTTTCCGGTTTTTGTTATGGTAGGCTGAAGTTCTTTGCTGAGGTCATTTTTTACCAGCTGTAGGGTTATATGGGCATTAGCCAAGTCTTCGTTCGCTTGAAATTCAATGCTCAGGGGTCGTTTGGTCCCAATTTCCAAGAACATGGTTTTGGGAACCAAGGGACGTATTCGTTTTTCAAAGGCGCCTTTATAGACCAATGGTCCATTCAAAAACTCCTCAAAGGATATTTTTTTACCAACCAACTGCCATCTTTCATCAATGGGATAATGGTTTTTGATAAAAAGTTTGGGTGGGGCTAAAAAGTACCCATCGGAATAATCAAATTGAAATCGGGGGACATCCTCATCAAAAACAACCCGTCCGGCCGACCATGTGGCGTCGCAGAGATACCAATTCCCCATTAATTGCACCGCGTTCCAAGAATGATTGGGTAAACTTTTTGGGTGCACGTTTGTGGCTGCCGTTCGCCCGTAACCATTGATAATCTTACATTTGATGCCGGCTAAATGGGCCATTTCACGTACCAAATATGCATAACCGGTACAAGCTGTCTTTCTTTCACGTATGAGGCGCTTGAACATTTTTGGCAAGTAATTGTCGTTCCATTCCAAATATTTTGCCCTGTTTTTGGAATACCGGGTGCGTTTGCCAACGGTTCTGACAAAACCTCGATAATCATTTTCTATATGTGTGGCTACCCATGTATAAATGGCCCTGAACTTTTCAACATCGGTAGAAAGTTCGGCCGTTAGGCCATGTACCAAAACGGGTAGGTTTTGAATGTTCTCCCCGGGGTACATGGCAGCGACACTGTCAGCCTTCGAATAGTTTACAACTAGGAAATCCGAGGGCTGACAGTATGCTGAAAAGATTACAAAAATGGAGACTAAGTGCAATTTCACACGAATAAACTTATGTTAAATAATTGATTTGAAGTAAAATATGAAATTAAAGCCCAAACCAAAAAGACATAAGATACAAGACGTAAGACGCAAAATATATCTATCCTCTCTTTTCTATCCTCTTGACTCTAGTCTCTCTCTCTCTATTCATCCCTTTTTGTGATGGATTCCTCTTTGAAAATTTTGCGCCGTAATGGAAGTTTCATTCCTAAAACCGAGGTCGACTTTTGGAGCGCTTGGCACGTTTTGAGGAATAGACTTCATCCACTGAAATATCACCCATCAATAAAACATCCGAAGTTTCAAAAGTAATGGTGACATCAATAGTGGAAGTATCACTCTGAACAACTTTGTACTCTTTAGGTTCAAATCCCAAATAACTGAATACCAGAATTTCTCCAACTTCCAAGGGGCGCGAAAACTCAAATTTTCCCTCCAAGTCGGTTGCAACGCCCTCATTGCTTTGCTTTAAGACTACATTTACGCCCGGCATGGGTTGACCAAGCTCATCATATACCACTCCTCGGACCACATATTTTTGCTGGGGCACTTCCTTTGAAATACGTGTATTGACCGTAGCCTCACCTTGGGCTTGCATGGTTGGAACACCAACCACGCCCAGAAGGGCTATGGCCGCGAATCCCATACTTCTTCTGAGCAAGCCGGATGATGTCCCTTGAATGGGACGATGCAATTGGGCCACACTCAATCGCCCACATAGAGAACCGTTGTTGGTACGTATCACATCAATGATCTGTGAATCTGACATTTTTGAAAAATCAATGACCTCCTTTTGGCAATTCCCACAAAAACCGCCCTTTTTGGTGCTCTTAAAGGTATCAAAATTTTCGTGACATGGTTTTTTTACTGAAATGTTCAATGCTGTTTTCATAATGGATGCGGTTTAAAATTCAACTGAAATTTAGGGCCTTGCGTATTCTAAGAAAACAAAAAATGAGTGTAGGGGTGCTTGGGATGAGGCAATAGGGACATTGGTTTAGATAAGGTAGGGGTAGATCATGGAGCCACTACGTTCCCATCCAAGAATTTCAGGATTCCAGAAATTAATGAAGGAACTACTAAGGATGGATTGATGCCCATTTTAAAACCAGCTGTTTTCCATTTAACCGTTGACCGAAATTAAGAGCGTTTTTTAGGGTTTTGACGTCTAATTTTCAGTACATTGTGCCGTAAATGCAAATGATGAGATGGTTGTTGCCCCTTTTGGGACTGTTCCTATGTTTTTCATGCCAGGTGGTCAGGGTCACGTATGATTATGACCAAAAGACTGATTTTTCGTCCTATG
>JBFOLQ010000426.1:0-2047 GCA_040830145.1 Flavobacteriaceae bacterium
ACTTTTCTGTACTCTATGAAACCCATATCAAACCATATGAATTTTGAGACTTGGGAATAGGAAATCCTGGGAACATCATCGCCGTAATCATTATCTCCTTGTAGGCTCTATAAAAGCCTTTATTTTGAGTACTTCTCCGGTTTTTGCCGTATTGGCGATTACGGTAATGGTCTTGGTTACTTCTCCTTTCCCAATTCCATTGAAATCTACCTTGATTTTACCAGATTCCCCTGACGCCATGGGTTTGTCCTTTGGGTAACTCGGTACAGTACAACCACATCCCACTTTGACATCAGTTATTACCAACGGTGATTTTCCCGTATTGGTGAAACTGAAAACAGCACTTTGCTGGGTCCCCCTCTTAATTACACCAAAATCATGCTCCGTTTTTTCAAAACTCAACACAGGCATGGATTTAAAATTGGGATTCTCTGTGTTGATGCCCAACACAGTTGATTCTTCCATGGGTCTCTTTTTACAAGATACCCCAAGGCTTAACGAACAAACAATAATTGCCAATTTAACAGAAAGTCGCATCATAGTAAAGGTTTTATATGTGGTTTACACCTTGGTATTGCCAAAACAAATGGGATTGCGAAAATGGTGGTTTTCGCTATATCCGTTTTTTCCTGTAGCCCCCTAAAGGACAATTCGAGAGTGGTTCTGCCTATGATAAGACCAACTGCCCTGAGTCCCAAATTCAAAACCATTTCGCCAGTTTAATTTCATCCGACACCCCTTGGGACCCGTGCACTTTTAATACCAGTCATGAAAGCCTTGATTGTTTTCACCAAATTCACCCCATAGATATGAGCAATTGCTATAATATTGATGTGTGTTGTTGTTGCTGAAATAGGCCCGTAAGCCGTTTGCAAAGGTTAGTCCATTATCCAATTTATCCCAATAATAGATGGTACGTTTACCCAAATTGATATCACCATGAGGAATTTGTTTAACAGTTGTTCTACTGCTAGACCAGTTCAGAGAACCACCGATACCAAAAAGTTTTAAGGGCAGTTTTGCCGCAATGGACAAGTTTGAGGTCTCCACTTGTGTTTCTGAGTCTATATAAAATTCCGCATTGTCCGTTTCAATCAAATTAATGGTCATCGCACTGTTATAAAAATCGGTATTCCAAGAATCCACAACATTAACTCCATGTAATATACCTCCATCTTCAGACATGTAGTAGCCATACACATTCTGGGCAAACCAGTCATAATCTCCAGGATTCCAATTTATGCCATCATCAGGAACCACATCCTCCGGGTTATCATAATCAAGAAAGCAACTCTGACTTAACAGAATGTTCCTACCCGGTTGAACCAAATAAGGATCTTGGTCAAGGGAGGGATCAATTCCGGTTGCTACGACCACCACTAATTCCGGAAGACCGATTATGGGATTTTCCATGCCAAGCCACATGTTTTTTGTAAAGGCAGCTCCATGCATTACCAGTGGTTCTCCCATATTTCTATGTCCCATATAATTAATATTATATACCGGATCAGAAAATCCGGTGGGGCCCAACACCTTAATTCTTGTATGCAGTTTCATCCCCCTTTCGGATTCATCATATTCATAGGAGTACTCTGAGGTGCCTGCAGATAGGGGCTGGGGCGTAAGTAGTTGCCAACCTATTCCGCCCCCTATAAATTTTTCAAGATAAATGGCCGTGGCGGGGGTACCCGTGGGGTTGCTCCAGGAAAAATACATATTGTCATCCGATAGATTTATACTGTCAAAATTTGAAATCATACTGGGATAATCAGGTGTGGTGACCGTAGCCGTCAACACATTACTACGACTGCACAACACATCAGGTTGGTAATCTCCCTCAAAATCGGGATCGGAATCAATATACCAAATGGACAATTGTGCCACATACAAATACTCTACATTAGGGAGCAAGTCCGGTGAATCATCAACCAATGTACCCTCAGACCCATTAAGATACATGATACCTGTCCATTCTGGTTCTTGGGTCAAGTCAGACCCCGGTCCAAATCTATGTATGTCAATCCTGCCCCAAGTACAAAGCACTTCA
>JBFOLQ010000427.1:0-8389 GCA_040830145.1 Flavobacteriaceae bacterium
CAGGGTGCGGAGGTCCCACCCCAGTACGGCGGACAGAATGATGGAGGGGGCAAAAATGGTAATGCCCGCAGACAGCCCCCGTTGCACTAGAAAAAGGGTGGCGGTAAGGGTTCGGGTCTTTAAGTCAAACCTTTTTTCCAAGAACTCATAAGCCGTATACACGTTTAGTTTGTGGTACAGGGGAATGAACACTAGGCAAATGACAATCATGGCCAATGGCAGTCCAAAATAAAACTGCACAAAGCCCATTCCATCATGAAAAGCCTGTCCTGGGGTCGATAAAAAGGTTATGGCACTTGCTTGGGTGGCCATTACGGAAAGGCCAATGGTCCACCACTTGGTGTCGTCATCACCTCGTACATAGTCGTCAATGCCCTTGTTGCCCCGGGTCTTATATACACCATATCCCACAATGGACAATAGGGTGCCGATCAATATGGTCCAATCCAACGAGCCCATCAAGCAAAAGAGGTCATGATTATATAAAAGGCCAATACATATAGTATGTTCAGCGCCAGTACCAGGGTATATTCCCTTTTCCAAATAAATTTTTCCCGCATCCTATCCTTTTATGGGATTATTGTTGGGAACTTCTTGTTTCCCGAGGGACAATAGGTTGGTAAATAATTTATAGGCACCGGGAACCCCAGCGGGCAGTTCCCTAAAAAAACTAAGCCCAGTATATATATAATGACCCTTACCGTAAGGGGCCACTAGGAGACTGCCTTTTTTGGCACTTTCCCCTTGGTCATGCATGGATAGGATCGGGGTAAAATGGGTGTCCCATTTATTGGGGAAATAGAGCCCGCGTTCCTGTATCCATCCATCAAAATCGGTTTCATATATTTTGTTGGGCTGGTTTACTACCTCATGTCCCTGTGCTATGATTTTTACGGGAGCCTCTTCGTTGGTCACCCGGTCCCGCGAAATGGTAAGGGGGTAAGGGGCTATCCCCTCAAATTGGGCCCGCCATCTACTGGCCGTATTGTATTGTACCAACAAGGTGCCGCCATTTTTTACATAGTCCAATAGAAAAGGTTGCTTAAACTTTAGGTCATCCACCACATTATAGGCCCTGATGCCCATGACCACCGCATCAAACCGGGAAAGGTTCTTTCCATTGATGGCCGTTGGGTCAATAATATGTACTTGGTATCCCAGTTGTTCAAGGCTTTCGGGAATTTTATCCCCGGCACCTTGAATGTAACCAATGTGTTCCCCCAATCGTTTGATGTTAAGGCGTACCACTTTGGCCTCTGCATTTCTTAGAACGGTCTGTATAGGTACGTGGTCATACGCAATTTGAATCATTTCCTTGGAAATTTCCTGGCCATTGATCTTTATAATGGGGGAGATATAGGCTTCGCTCTCATTCTTGGGGGGATAGAGGGTAAAAGTGAGTGTTTTTTGGTCCCCCTTCTTTTCAATCGAGAAGGATTGTCCATCATTTTCAACCTTCCAACCCTTGTCATGGCAAAGGAGTACTTCCCCTTTGATTTCATTTGCATGGGCCACAATGGTCACGGGCACGGTAATGGGCTCATCCGATGGAAAGATGAGTACGTCGTTGGAAAAATGGGCAGTTGCCTCAGGGAGAATTTCAAAGGGTCGATATAACTCCCCTTTATCTGGCTCGGAATAACGGTGCACAATGTCCCTGGCAAAAGAAATGGATTGACCGTGGATGTCCAGTTCAAACACGGCTTTCAATGCCCTTGGGGTCTCTGGTTTTCCAATAAGGCTTGGGTCATTCACCTTGAAGAGGCCCAAGCTTCCTTCTTCATTTAGCCAGTAAGGGCTTGTATACGCCATGGAAGTCGGAATGGTCACATCCCACTCGGATTCAAACTTTTCATTGTCCTTGAGTTGGATTGGATTTTCCAATCTGTTCTTTTCAACAACGGTAATGCCCTTTACTACTACAGGGGCATTACTCCTGCTTACCACTTCTATTCCCAATTTAACGGTATTTCCGGGGTTGGAGTAGGGGACTTGGGCCGAGGCCTCCAAATAGAGTCCGCCAATGGCCGCGATGATGTCCTGTAGCTCCTTACTCTTTATCTTTTTCCAGTGCTCGCTTTTTACCTGTTGTAAAAGTCCGTACGCTTCCATCAATTGCGGAAGGTGTTTTGAGGGATTGGCAAAGTCAAACTCCCGTTCCACTCCTTCCAAGATGTTTCCTATGGCTTTCCCATCCTCCAAACGACTCCAACTGGTATCAATCCCTTCAAACAAATTTTCCTGACTGGGTCTATCACCCTTGAGCAATTCCAGATATTCCTGGGTACTGCCTCGTTGGGATAGCCTACCGAATCCTTGGCAAAGGTGTTGGCTACTGGCCATGGCCGCAATCTCATTGTTTGATAGGCCCAAGTGGGGATAATACACCCCGATGTCAACGGAGAAGAGGTTGGACTTGTCTGCTTTTTCAAATTTTTCCCTACTACCATAAAACCACCAGGAAGTATTGAAGAATAATCGTTTGGGCTGCCATGGGGCCATATTGGTCAATTGATCGGGAAAGGCATCCTTTCTGCCCGCCATGTCAAAGGCCTCAACCCCTAGTATTGCAGAACCTGTATGGTGGCCGTGGGTACGGCCCGGGGTACGATGGTCAAAACGGTTGATGACGATATCGGGTTGAAACTGGCGAATGGCCCGAACCACATCGCCCAGAACGGCTTCCTTCTCCCATATGTCAAATGTTTCGTCAGGATGTTTGGAATATCCAAAGTCCACGGCCCTAGTGAACAGTTGTTCACCACCATCCACCCTACGTGCCGCCAAGAGTTCCTGGGTACGTAAAACACCGAGAAGTTCCTTGAGTTCCGGTCCAATTAAATTTTGTCCCCCATCACCACGGGTCATGGATAAATACGCTGTCCGTGCCTTTACCTGATTGGAGAGATAAGAGATCAAACGGGTGTTTTCATCATCGGGGTGTGCCGCAATAAAAAGAGCCGACCCCAAGAAATTGAGCTTCTGAATATCGTGATATATCTCTGAGGAGGTCTTTTTTTCGGGAGCTTGGGCAAATAAGTTGCTGAACAGGAACAAAAACAAGCAGAGGGCTACCCAAATCTTATGCATCACGTTTTATTTAGTTGGTATCCAAAGATAGAAATATCAAATCCGATAGCTGGCTTTTTAGAACTTCTTTAACAACCAACCGCACCAAAGACGTGTTATTTATGTGGCCACAATGACCGCTTTCTGGATCATTAGGTTATTGGGGTACACCAAAAGCTCCCCATTTCCCTTGCGCAGATTTACATGAAAGGCCTTGATGTCCTCAATGGTATAATAGTCGTCCGATTCCGCTTCCTTGTCCAAAATTCGAATATGATCTCCCATTTTGAACGGAAAGGCGAAGTACAGGATGATTCCGGCTGTGAGATTGCTTAAAATGGACCAACTGGCAAAAAGGGCGACGCCCAATACCGCGAAGAGGGATGAGAACAAAATGCCCAGTTCCCTGTAGTTGACACTCCAAATAATGGATAAGGCCACAATTCCAATAACCAAAATGGTGATATTGACGTAGCGTAAGATCAGATTGGTCCTGGTCTCCACAAAATTGCTGATCTGACCAATGCGGCGTACCGTGTTCGAAGCAATAAACCGAAGAAAAATTAAGACCACCAGAGTAATGAGGGTGGCCAATAGCTCACTTTGGTTTTCAACAATAAAATCATTGATCATGACAATACTTGTTTGGTACAAAGGTACAAATGGCATGGGGATAGTAAACGATCTGGCTGTTCAAAAAGTATCCAAAAAAACCAATTTCTCAGGAAGCCACCATCTTCAACAAGGTACTATGGACCAATGCGGTGGGGAACCCCACCACATTGGTATATGACCCCTCTATGTGGTCAATGCCAATGAGTCCCAACCATTCCTGTATACCGTAGGCACCAGCTTTGTCAAAGGGCTGAAATTCGGAAATGTAGTATTCAATATCAGAGGTTGACAATGTTTTGAAATGTACTTTAGTAGAACTGCTCAAGGTTTGTTGGCCGCTGGAAGTGGAGAAACAGACCGAAGTAATGACTTCGTGCCAATCACCCGAAAGGGTCTGTAACATCTGTTGGGCTTCGGCCCCATCGGCAGGTTTTGCCAAGGATTGCCCCTGATGCCAAACCACGGTATCCGCAGTTATCAAAATTTCATTCGAAACCAAGGTAGGGAGCAGGGCAGCTGCCTTTAATTCTGCCAAGTAGGCAGATATCCCTTCCGCCTTAAGGTGATCGGGATATACTTCATCCACCTCCTTCAAACGGATTTCAAACGGAATTCCCATCTCCTGTAGAAGCTGTCGCCTTCGAGGGGAGCCCGACCCCAAGATAACGGTATGGTCATGGAACATGGTATACGATTATAAAATGTGGTTAATTGTACTACTGTTTACGCTCACTAATTTTTTCATTCCTAACTCCTAACTCCTAACTCCTAACTCCTAACTCCTAACTCCTAACTCCTAACTCCTAATTCCTAATTCCTAATTCCTTTACTCCTAATTCCTTTACTCCTATCATCATCTTTAAAAACAGCCTTTACGGCCCTTGATGGAACCAAGAAAGTCAATCATTGGCTGCACTGAAATACTTTTTCCAGTCACCCCGTACCTTTAGAACCTGTTCAATAAGGTCACGTGCGCACCCATTGCCCCCATCCTTATGGGAAACATAGTGGGAAACGGCCTTTACTTCCGGAACGGCATTTTGGGGACAGGTGGCCAACCCCACCATTTCCATGGGAGGTACGTCTGGCAGGTCATCCCCCATATAGGCCACATTTCTAGGGTTGATTTCATGGATTTCAAGATACTCTTCCAAGGCGTCCACTTTATAATGGGCCCCCATGTATATATCGGTAATTCCCAATCCTTGGAGACGTTGTTTCACCCCCTCATTGGTGCCCCCAGTGATAATGCAGATCCTATAGCCTTTTTGTACGGCAGTCTTAAGGGCATATCCATCCTTTACGCTCATATTGCGCAACAATTCCCCACTGGTGGTAATCTGTACCGTTCCGTCAGTAAGTACACCATCCACGTCAAAAATGAAGGTATCAATATCGCGTAATAAGGTCTTATAACTTTTTTCCATGTATATACGTTTCAAAATTCCAATTGCTAGAGATCATTGTTCTATGTTCGGTGCTCAATATCTAGCATTCATTTTTAGCACTGAACATCCGTCATCCAACTTTCCTCACCCATTATCCTTTTCCCGATACGTTTCCTGAACGGATTGGCTCAATAGGGTATAGATCTTCCTAAGTTTTGAATCCTTAATATGGGCCAAATGGTTCTTAATGGTGTCGGTATCCCATCTTCTCGCAGGACCTGTCTGGGCGTCGTAGGGGCTGGTGTCTTCCCATTTTTCTACAGTTTCCTTCATCAGCGGAACCAATAGATGTAGGGGGAGTTTCTCCTCTTGTAGAAACTGTTCTGCCAGATACACCATATGATTGGTGAAATTATTGCCAATTACGGCCGCCATATGTAATTTGAACCTCTTCTTTGAATCTATTTCAACTACTTTACTACTTATATAACCAGCTAGTTGCTTTATTTTATATAAAGTATCAGTTGAGTTTGATTCCACACAAATGGGAATTTCGTCATATGTAAGCTCTCTCCCCTTGGTAAAGCTCTGTAACGGGTACAATACCCCATGGTTTTTATGCTGGGACAAGACCTTCATTGGGGTACTGCCCGATGTGTGCACTATGATGGAATTGGTTCCCTGAAGCTGCCCTGAAACAGTGGCAATGGCATTGTCACTGACGGCGATGACCACTATGTCGGCTGTAATGGGCCGACCCAAGGATGCTATGGGCCCAAAGGCCTCAAAATCCACCAACGCCTTTTTATCGCGTGCCATGGTGGCAACCAAGGTAATATGGGGACAAGCTGAAAAGGCCTTGGCCAAATGATGGGCCACATTGCCGGCCCCGATCAGAACTACCGATTGCATATGGCGAAGGTAGGGTTTATAGGAAAATTTTGTGGTTTTTCAGCATCAGTTTTTCATCTTGCTCCAGTTTCTTAATCGTTCTGATGACCGTCTCCACGCGAAGTCCTGTCATCTCGCCAATTTGTTTTCTGGTTAGGGGCACTTGGTACAGGGTGTTGGAGGCATCGTTTACAAGCTTTAAATGGCCCAAAAGGGTAAGGATACGGTGTTCAGGAGGGTGTATGGACAATTCCCTGCCCATCATGGCCTTATAGCCCAACCGCTTGCACATATGTGCCGTGAACTCTAGGTGAAGTTCCGGGTTTTCGGTGAGAAGTAACCTGAATTGCTCCAAGGGTAGGCGATAGAGCTCTCCATCATCGACCACCACCGCTGTTGAGGGGTAGCTAAAATCCCCGAGCAAGGGAGGCTCCCCAAAGCTATGGCCATCACCAAAGATTCCCTGAACAAACTCCTTCCCGTCCTGGGACGTATTGTACATTTTGATTTTTCCCGTGGCACTCTGAAAATAGTATCTGGCCTTGTCATGCTCCATAAACACCACTTCACCCTTCTTGACAGGAATGGTGATGGCACCATAGGAGGTTAATGTTATAGCATCTATCATCTCCAGTATGATTCAAATCATATCATTACAGTCCCATGGCACCCTAACTTCGCCGTATTAAATGAAACAGTATGACATTGTACGCAAAGTTATTCAAAGATTTTAAGGCACATTATATGGCATACATTGCCCTAAGCATCATCTTTCAAAGTTGTTTGGCCTCTGTGGCGGTGATGTTGATCCTTAAACAAGAATCCTCCACATATATCTTACAACTCGCCGTGGTGACATTGGCAAGTATGCTGTACAATACCTCTATCCTGGCCCAAATGCCATTGGAATGGGTGTTTCGGTTGTTGGGAGTGTCCATTGTGTTGAGTTTTACCCTGATAATATGTAACATTGGGGCACTTTAGCACAACTGGGTATGGAAATACAGATTTTATGTGGGGTGTGGCTGGGCTTTGTATTGGCCATAAGTTTTATGGAGGCCCCTTTGAAGTTTAGGTCGCCTTTGGTGGATAAACGGATTGGGGTAAGCATTGGAAGATTGGTTTTTACCGCCCTGAACAGGGTGGAACTGGTATTGTTGGCGATTGTGCTGTCAATATCTTTTTACCAAGGATTGGCGGTTGGCTTCCAGTTATGGGGGGTATCGGTAATTATAGTGGTACAGACATTGGTATTATTGCCCCATCTTGATAAACGTGCCAAGGCCATTGTCAATGGGGAACACTATGGAGGAACTTCATGGCAGCATGGCGTATATATTGTATCGGAAGTGCTGAAGGTCCTCTTGTTATTGTGGATTTTGATAGGAGGAAGAAAGGCAATGGGTATTACCCATTGATGGATTGATTCCGGTTCAACTAAAATTTTGGAATGGATACAAAGGAAATAACAACTAGGGAAGATGTGTATGCATTGGTGACCACCTTTTACGGCAGGGTCCGTAAGGACGAATTGTTGGGCCCTATTTTTGAAAGGCATATTGACGATTGGCCGGCCCATTTTGAACGATTGACTGATTTTTGGGAGACCAACCTTTTTTTTGTTGCCAAGTTTAAAGGGAACCCCATGCTCAAACATAGATTGGTGGATGCGGCCGAAAAATATACATTGTCAGACATGCACTTTGGGGTTTGGTTGAATCTTTGGTTTCAGACCATAGATGACCTGTTCGTGGGGGAGAAGGCCCAAATTGCCAAGAATAGGGCCCGGAATATGGGGACCTTTTTCTATATCAATATCTTTGAGGGACGGCCTAAAAAATAAGCATCCAAGGTTTTTAGTGTACCATTTCATAGGTGAAAGCCGTATTTTTGCGAGTCAAATACCCGAGCTTATATGGTTCAACAGTTAAAGAAGTTTCTTTTCTCCACCCGTTTGATGGCCGTTCTATTTCTCGTTTTTGCCACAGCCATGGCCCTGGGCACCTTTATAGAGAGTAAATACAGTACCGAGACAGCACGTATCTGGATATACAATGCAAGGTGGTTTGAGGCCATTATGGTATTCTTTGTCATCAACTTTGTAGGCAATATTTTCCGGTACCGTTTATTGCGAAAGGAAAAATGGGCCGTATTGTTGCTGCACCTATCATGGATTTTAATTATTGTGGGGGCCTTTGTTACCCGTTATATCAGTTATGAAGGGATGATGCCCATACGGGAAGGGGCCACTGAGCAGATTTTCTATTCTGATAAAACATATTTGACGGTCTTTGTGGATGGGGAGATAGATGGTGTTGCGAAGCGAAAGACCCTGGAGGAGGACCTCATTGTCACCTCAGAGGACATACGAAGCTCCCTCCCTTGGGAGGGTGACTTTAACGGTACACCCTTTACCATTGCATATG
>JBFOLQ010000428.1:0-5369 GCA_040830145.1 Flavobacteriaceae bacterium
GTACCAAATCTGTACTGGTGGCATGCCCCCAGTGCATGGGACCCCATACATTGGCATGGGGATAATATTGATAGAACAAATGGTATAGGCCATCGTGATAGACCAATCCATTGGGGTCATTCATCCAACCTTTCCCTGGACTAAAATGGTACTGGGGACGGTAAGGTTCACCATAGTATGACGACGAAACGGTGGTATCATTTGCCTCCATATTGGGTTCTTGGTCCTTGCAAGATCCCAGTGACACTAGTAACAGAAATAAGAAAATGGCCCTAGGCTCCATAGTGGGGTTTTATATTGAACAATGCTTGGCACACCCCTAAAATACTATCTTTGGGACAAACTTTTGGCACATGCGAAAATTATTGACACTCCTGATTCCAATGGCCTTCCCCTTGTTGGTATGCTGCCAGACCAAGCTTGATAAGGTCCTGGAACGTATGAATGAGGAAAGTGTCCCGTATGTGACCGTAGATCAAGCCATACAATCCCGTGAGGCCATCTTTTTGGATACCCGTGAGGCCAATGAGTTCGAAATAAGCCATATTGGGAACGCCCTATGGGTAGGGTATGACCATTTTGACATGGAAAAGGTGACCAATACCATATTGGAAAAGGAAACACCCATCATCGTCTACTGTTCCATTGGGGTACGGTCCGAAGATATTGGGGAACAGTTGATGAAGGCCGGATACACCAATGTGAAAAACCTGTATGGGGGTATTTTTGAATGGAAAAACCAGGAACAGCCTGTATTCAGGGATACTGTTGAGACCCAAGAGGTACACGCCTATAACCGCATTTGGGGTAGGTTTCTTAAAAAGGGTAAAAAAGTATACCAGTAATGTTTTCCGCCCATGCCGCATCGTGACCTTCTCCTTATTTTTACACGCAATCCCGAATTGGGCAAGTGCAAGACCCGTTTGGCGGCCAAAGTTGGGAATCAAGCCGCCTTGGATATCTATGTTTTTTTACTGGAGCATACCGCACGCATTACTGAAGGGCTCAACTTTCAAAAGCGCGTATACTATTCAGAGGACATTTGGGAAAACGATATATGGGATGATAGGCTTTATGAAAAAAAACTACAGCAGGGGGCAGACTTGGGGGAACGCATGGCCCACGCCTTTGCGCAAGGGTTTATGGATGGATACCACCGTATTTGTATCATTGGAAGTGATATGTTCCACCTATCGTCCGAGGATATCAGCACGGCCTTCTCCATGCTCCATACACATGACGTAGTCCTGGGCCCGGCCACGGATGGAGGGTACTACCTCTTGGGAATGAAAAAATTGAAGGATGCCCCTTTTATAAATAAAGCCTGGTGTACCCATACCGTACTTAGGGACACCCTGGCCGATTTAAGCTCGGAAAAAGTATATTTGTTGCCCGAAAAGAACGATGTGGACCATTATGAGGACATTAAGGACATTCCTGAATTTGGTCCTTTCTTAAAACATATGAAGGAATGACACAAAAGCAATTGGATGAATCGGTTGCCTACCTCAAGAATAAAGGGTTCCTCAATCCTGAAATAGGCATTGTCCTGGGTACAGGATTGGGAAAATTAGTCGAATCCATAGAAAACCCCATAGAAGCCCATTACAACAACATTCCCTTTTTCCCTTTGGCCACCGTGGAATTTCACAGTGGAAAACTGATCTACGGTACCATGCAGGGCAAAAAGGTAGTTGTGATGCAGGGGCGTTTTCATTTGTATGAGGGCTATGATTTTTTGGACATCACCTACCCCATTCGTGTAATGCACCTGCTGGGGATACAGAAATTATTGGTTTCCAATGCCGCTGGGGCCATCAACCCCCATTTCAAAAAGGGGGATTTAATGCTCATTGAGGACCACATCAATTTACAGGGAGGGTCTCCCTTGGCCTTTAAAAATGTTTCCGCTTTTGGGGACCGCTTTGTGGACATGGGCGAGCCCTACGACCGCAATATGTCAAATAGAATTGAGGAAATCGCCCAAAAAGAAGGAATTTCCCTTCAAAAGGGCGTATATGTCTCTGTGGTGGGGCCCCAACTGGAGACCCGGGCCGAATATCGCATGTTGAAAATCATTGGGGCAGATGCCGTGGGCATGAGTACCGTGCCCGAAGTAATTGTTGCCAATCATTTACGACTACCTGTAGTAGCTGTATCTGTCTTAACGGATGAATGCGACCCTGACAATCTGCAAGCTGTTGATATCCAAGAAATATTGGAAATCGCCGGAAAAGCGGAACCTAAAATGGTCCATTTGTTCAAGGAATTAATAAAATGATTTGAAAGTGGTCTGATTTGATAATTTGGAGATAAATCAATAAGGATGTATTTCCTTAAAAATAACCCTCTTCAAATGGGACCATTGCCAAATCCATAAATCAACTATATAATGAGTTATCTCGACGCAACTACCGAACTCTACAAAGAAGCTGCCCAAACACCCCAAGTGGGGCTTTGCTGCACCACCAATCCCGTATGGCAATTTCCAGGCCTCAGTATCCCCAAAATCATGCAGGAGATGAACTATGGTTGTGGTAGTACGGTATCTGCCCAAGACTTGGTGAACGAACCCAAGGTACTCTATGTAGGTGTTGGTGG
This sequence comes from Flavobacteriaceae bacterium, assembly GCA_040830145.1. Lineage (GTDB taxonomy): Bacteria > Bacteroidota > Bacteroidia > Flavobacteriales > Flavobacteriaceae > JBFOLQ01. The sequence goes on from JBFOLQ010000428.1 coordinate 2,602, forward strand.
TGGTATGGAATTGTTGCAGTTTGCTTACTTCTCCAGAAAAAAAGGGCATATCATAGGGGTGGACGTCGTGGACGAGATGCTTGAGGCTTCACGCAAGAACTTTGCCGTGGCCGAGGAAGAAAACCCTTGGTTCAAAAGTGAGTTTGTGGAATTGGTGAAAGGGGACGCCCTACACCTTCCCGTGGCTGATGGGAGTATAGACGTGGCCGCCCAGAACTGTCTTTTCAACATTTTCAAGAAAGACGACCTAAAGAAGGCCGTGGCCGAAATGTACCGGGTCCTAAAACCCCATGGTCGGTTGGTGATGAGCGATCCCATATGCGAGCAGCCCATGAACGATGCCCTTCGTAATGATGACCGATTGCGGGCCGAATGCCTTAGTGGAAGCATTCCATTAAAAGAATACATCCAGGTTTTGACCGATGCCGGCTTTGGTACCATTGAGGTCAGGGCCCGAAAATCATATCGCGTACTTTCTCCCAACCATTACCCTACTGACGAACTCATTTATATTGAGTCAATAGAGATTGCGGCCATCAAGGATCCCATGCCAGAGGATGGCCCCTGCGTATTTACAGGGAAAACCGCCATTTATTATGGCAATGAGGCGTATTATGATGATGGCAAAGGCCATGTATTGCTTCAAAACCAGCCCTTGGCCGTTTGTGACAAGACAGCGGGAGCCCTAGCCCAGGAAAAAACCGAAATCCATATTAGCGAAAGTACTTGGCATTACAATGGGGGTGGATGCTGCTAAAGGCATGCCAAAGAAGGAGAAACATACCATCAGTATTATAGTTCCCGTTCTAAATGAGGAACAATGGGTAGGCCCTTTTTTGCGACAACTCAACTCCCATTTGCCCCAGGACAACACCACTGAAATTTTGGTGGTTGATGGGGGCAGTAGTGATAAAACGGTATCCAAGGCCAAGGAAAATGGGGGAAAGGTGGTCGCTTCCACTAGGGGAAGGGCCATTCAAATGAATACCGGGGCAAGAATGGCCAAGGGGGACATTCTCTATTTTCTACATGTGGACACACTGCCTCCACCCCATTTTTGCCAACATATTACCACAGCGGTCCGGAACGGACACCAGGCGGGTTGTTTTCAAATGCGGTTTGATAGTACCAGCCCGTTTTTACGGTTCTTTGCATGGTTCACGCGTTTCAATTGGTCCGTATGCCGAGGGGGCGACCAATCCCTTTATGTGGACAAGGCACTATTCTTGCGCACAGGTGGCTATAATGAGGACTACCGGATTTATGAGGACAACGAATTGGCCGCGCGACTCGGTAAACTGACCCGTTTCAAAGTACTCCCCCAAAAAGTGGTTACCTCAGCCCGTAAATATCAGCTATTGGGCACATGGAGGTTACAATATCATTTCGCACGTATCCACCTTAAGAATTATTTGGGGGCAGGACCAGAGGCCCTTTACCAATACTATCAAAAAAATATCGGAGCCCCTTCTCTTAAGGCGTAAGCCTAATTTTCCCAACAACTGTAACAAAGTCCTATTTTCCATTGTCTATTGGAATAAATACATTCCATGAATCGTCTATATCATTTTGCCATTGGTTTTTTATTGTTTGGCCTCTCCATACCATTCCTTCAAGCGCAACAAACATCCATAAAGTCACCCTCAGATTTCTATCCAAAAGACAGGGCACAAGTACTGGTTGTGGGTAGCTTTCACTTCAATTTTCCCGGTCTCGATACACATAAGACTGACGATGCCCACAAAATTGACGTTTTAAAGGAACCCAAAAAAAGTGAACTGGAAGAACTGGTGGCCTACATCAAACAATTCAAGCCCACCAAAGTGGCCATTGAGGCGAAACCCTCCTGGAACTCCGGAAAAAAATACGAGGCCTATAAAAATGGGAAATACCGCGACCTTAGGGACGAGACCTTTCTCATTGGAATGCGTATTGCCATGGATATGGGCCTGGATACGGTCTATGGTATTGATGCCCGCTCCCTTAACTATGACCTCTATCAAAAGGATTCCGTGTTCTTGGGTTCCCTTTTTGACAAGGTGGATTGGGACACCCCAGATCCCTACTGGGAAAAAGCTGAAAAGTATATGGCCTATGAAGATGATATGATGAAGAAAACCACCTTATTGAATTTCTTTAGGCATATGAATTCACGGGAAATACACAATACCAATTTTGGGCTATACCTTACGGGTGCCTTTGCTTCTGGGGAAGGACAAGGTGCTGATAAGCTCTCTATTTGGTGGTACAATAGAAATGCCCGCATCTTTGCCAACCTCATCAATATTACGGAAGGGCCCGAAGACCGTATACTGGTCCTTTTTGGAAATGGGCACGCCGCCATCCTTCGGCAATTTTTGGAGGCCTCCCCCCAGTATGAGTTTGTGGAGTTTAGTAGTTTATAACCTTCTCTTTTTCCTATTTCTAAGGATTACGGAAGCCAGGATATTTAAAAAGAAGAAGAATTGGCCAATGGGAAAGGACAAAATAAAAAAAGCCGACCCCCATCCCGTGTAAACCACAGACCTACCCAACATTTGTTCCATATCTAGAGTAAACCCCAGAACAAATAAAATGGTACAGAATAAATGAAGCCAAAACATCCATCCAATTGACCTTATTTCAAATCTGTTCAGCAACCAATATCCCAACGCACAGAATCCAGGCCAAAAAGACAGAAAATAATGAAAGTGAGAATATGCTATTACAAAAAAGGTGTCATGAACATTGATGTCAATCATCCAATCTTTTCCTATAAATGTAAAATA
>JBFOLQ010000429.1:0-5158 GCA_040830145.1 Flavobacteriaceae bacterium
CATCGACCCTATGCCGAACGTGTCAAAAAAAGGGATTTCAATGCCCCAATCCCCTATCAGAAAGCTGGTCCCCTATGCAGAGGAAGCGAAAAAAAAGGGGGTTCATGTGATTCACCTCAATATAGGTCAACCTGATATCAAAACCCCTGAAATAGCCCTTAAGGCGGTAAAGGAAAGTGGTATTGAGGTGTTGGCCTATAGCCGAACCGAAGGCTCCGAGGAATACCGAACAAAAATTGCCGACTATTATCACGGACATGGAATTGAGGTAAGTGCCAATGACATCATTGTGACCACCGGAGGGTCAGAAGCCCTCTCCTTTGCCATGGGAAGTATTGCCGACGCTGGTGATGAAATCATTATCCCTGAACCCTTTTATGCCAATTATAATGGATTTGCCACGGCCATGGGGTTAACGGTAGTGCCGGTAGTATCAAAAATTGAAAACAATTTTGCCCTCCCTCCCATAGAGGAGTTTGAACAATTGATTGGGCCCAAGACCAAGGCCATTTTAATTTGTAACCCTGGAAATCCCACTGGATATTTATATGCCGAAGAGGAGATCAAAAAATTGGCGGAACTGGTCAAAAAACATGACCTTTTTCTGGTAGCTGATGAAGTATACCGGGAGTTCACCTATGATGGAAGGGTTCACTATTCCGTATTGGAGGAAACAGGAATTATGGAAAATGCCATTATGGTGGATTCGGTGTCAAAAAGGTACAGCATGTGCGGTGCACGTATCGGTTGCATCGTTTCGCGCAATAAGGACATCATTGGCACTGCCCTGAAATTTGCCCAGGCCCGTCTCTCACCACCCACTTTGGCCCAAATAGCCAGTGAAGCGGCCTTGGACACCCCTCCATCTTACTTCCAAGAAGTAAAAAATGAATACCTGGGTCGCCGGGACCTATTGGTCCAGGAACTGAAAAAAATTGAAGGGGTAACAGTAGGCAGGCCGCAAGGGGCCTTCTATTGCATTGTAGAGCTTCCCATTGACGATGCCGACGATTTTGCACAATGGATGTTGGAGGATTTTCGAGTGGACAATGAGACCGTAATGGTTGCCCCCGCAGCCGGATTTTATGCCAGTCCCGGGTTGGGAAAGAACCAAATACGGATTGCCTATGTGCTGGACAGGGAACAAATTAAAAAAGCCGTATACATTCTCAACGAAGCTTTGAAAAGCTATATCGGATAATGCAGGTATACCACAATTTTTCACTCAAGGAATACAATACCTTCGGAATGGACGCGAAGGCACGGTTATTTATTGAGGTCAATGATATTGGGGAGCTAAAGGAAACCCTGTCCCAATATCATTCCCAAAACCCTTTTCTATTGGGGGGAGGAAGCAATATGTTGCTCACCCGGGACATGGATGTGCCGGTCATTCACCTTAATTTTAAAGGAATACGGACTGTTTTGGAAGAAGGGGACACTGTAGAGATTGAGGTCATGGCAGGCGAAAACTGGCATGAAACCGTTTTGCATACCTTGGAGCAAGGGTATGGTGGACTTGAAAACCTCTCTCTCATTCCTGGTAATGTGGGCACTGCACCCATCCAGAACATTGGGGCGTATGGCGTGGAACTTAAGGATGTCTTTGTACAGTGCAAAGCCATTGGCATTACCGACCAAAGGGAAACCACCTTTACCAAGGAGGCATGCCAATTTGGATATCGCGATTCCATCTTCAAGAATACTGTGAAAGATCAATATGCCATTGTCTCATTGCGCCTAAGATTGACCAAAAGCAATCATAAACTGAATACCTCTTATGGGGCCATTGAGGATGAGTTGCACAAAAATGGCATAACAAACCCCACCCCCAAGGATGTCTCTAAGGCCGTGATTGCCATCAGGCAGCGTAAGTTACCTGATCCGGCCCTATTGGGAAACAGTGGTAGTTTTTTCAAGAACCCGGTACTGGATAGTGTTTCATTTGGGCATTTTTCAAAAAATCATCCAGAGGCCCCTTTTTATAAGGTAAGTGATTCGGCTGTAAAGATTCCGGCCGGATGGCTGATTGAGCAATGTGGCTTCAAGGGTATACGGCACGGTGATGCCGGGGTACATGACAAGCAGGCCCTTGTACTTGTAAACCACGGCAATGCTTCGGGAAAGGACGTTTTAAAGCTTGCCCAGCTCATTATGGAGACAGTCAAGAACAAGTTCAATATTGAGCTGCGGCCCGAGGTAAATATCATCTCTTGATCTTTTGTCCCCGCATCCCAAAAAAGTATAACCCCCGCCCAGTAGGACGAGGGTTATGCCAAACCAAACTAACCAAAATTAAGTGCACAGTTACCAGCTGTACACCTGGGAATTAAAACTTTAAATCACGCTAACGGTCACAATCAATTTCATAACTTAGCGTTCATATGATATACGGTTGATTTTCTTTTTCGGATCGCGGACCGTTTGGAATGAACCCCAGATTTATGAGCACACTTCTTGAAAGGCATATTGTTGAACTGCTTCGCGACCGTGATGAAAAGGCTATATCCCTGCTGTACGAGCACTATGCGGATACTCTTTATGGTGTGGCCCTAAAAGTGGTCATTGACCCAGAATTGGCCCAGGATGTACTTCAGGAAAGTTTTGTGAAAATATGGCGAAAATCAGATTCCTATGACTCCTCTAAAGCCAAGCTCTTTACCTGGTTATTTAGAATAACCCGTAATACGGCCATAGATAAGATTCGGAGTGTCAGCAACAAATCGGACAAGGAAATCCAAATGGATGTTTCAGACGTATATAATCTTGGTGTGGACGCCATTAGGCCCGATGAGCTTGACATACGGCAAAACCTGGAAAAAATAGAGGAAAAATATCAGATTGTGCTTGATGCCCTCTTTTTTCAAGGGATGACCCAACAGGAAGCGAGCGAGGAACTCAATATTCCGCTGGGAACCGTAAAATCAAGATTGAAAATCGGCCTTAGGGAACTTAAAAAGATTTATATCCCCACGGTGGCCATACTCCTTTTAAGCCTAGTACCATGAAAAACAAGATAAAGGTATTTTTGGATTCAGACCTATTGGAAAAATACCTCTTGGGTGACACCAATGACCAAGAGACCCTACAGGTTGAACGTTATATTGCCATGTATCCCGAGGTTCGCCAGACCTACAATGAGTTACAGGACAATTTGGAGGCCTATGCAAAAATGCACGCCATTTCCCCACCCGAGGGACTCAAGGAATTGATTGTGGACCGTATCAGAAGGGAAAAACGAAATAGGGCCAAGTTCTTTAAGTATGCCATTGCAGCCAGTGTGGCAGCACTGCTCTTTGCCGGGGCCTCATACTTTTTCTACAATCAGAACAAGAGCTTGCAGGAGGAGAACCAAATGGTGAACAATAAAATAAAGGTGCTGGAGCAAAACATGAAGGTACAATTGGAGGATGTACGCAACCAATTCATTGTATTGAACAATCCTGCCACCAAAAAAGTGAGCGTCAGGGGCAATAAAAAAGCTAGGGAACTCAAGGCCGTGGCCTACATCAATCCCGTAAAGAAATTGTCTTATATCAATGTTAGCCATTTACCCAAATTACCTGAAGATCAGTGTTACCAAATGTGGGCAGAGGTCAATGGTGAATTGGTAAACCTAGGTATCATCAGGGAATCGGCCGGTGAGGATAAGTTGATGGCCCTCCCCTATGCTGACAATGCGGTAAGTTACATCACCATTGAACCCGATGGTGGTAACCCCAACCCCACTGTTGAGAACATTGTGGCCAATCTGTCCTATTGATTATATGCAAAATAGGGTGTAAAAGGTCCCTCTTGTACATGAAGAAATCGCCGTATTCGCCCTGTAATTCCTTATGTACGGAATTCCGTTCAAAGTCATTGTTTGCATCCTTATTTTGTATCTTTGCACAAAGACCCACATCATGAAATTGTTAGTATTGACCATCGCCCTCTTGGGTCTAGCCTTCGCCGGAATAGCCATTAAGATCTGGGGCAAGAAAGATGGTAAATTTGCTGGTACATGTGCCAGTCAAAGCCCTTTTTTGAACAAAGCGGGCGAACCCTGTGGAATGTGTGGCAAAATGCCAGAGGAACAGGACTGCAAACAATAAACCACCGACCCATTGTCGTCCCAGAGGATAGATAAGGAAACCCTGCAACTGACCATTGAAAAGGCCAAGGAAGGAAACCAAAAGGCCTTTAGCTCCCTTTTGGATACCTTTTGGAACCAAGTATATGGGTTTCAACTAAAGCGTACCGAAAACGAGAATGATGCAGAGGACATCACGGTACAAACATTTTCAAAGGCATTTGATAAAATCGCCACCTATAAACAAGAGTATGAGTTTGCCACATGGCTCATTGCCATTTCCAAGAACATTCACATTGACCTGATTCGAAAACGCAAGAACACCATGATGAATGAACGGGGAGGTGATGCCATAAAATCAGTACTTGATGATGCCCCCACTGCAGAAGATCGACTTATCATTGAGCAGGATTTGGCAGGACTTCTTTTAAAGATAAAGGAACTAAAGCCCCATTATCAGAAGGTAATCAATTTACGCTTTTTCAATGAGATGAGTTATTCAGATATTGCCAAGGAACTGGGTGAACCCATCAATAATGTAAAGGTAAAACTACTCAGGGCCAAAAAATTGTTGGCCGAACTTATTCGCAAAAAATAAGAGTGTCAATATTCCTTAACAGCACCTCCCTTCCCATTCGTATCTCTACGACCCCAAGTCGGTTTTAGTTCGTATTTTTGGACAAATTATACGTATGGCCACCTCAACGGTAAAAGACCTACCACCACCCAAGGGGAAACCCAAATGGCTCCGGGTAAAATTGCCCACGGGCAAAAAGTATACCCAGTTGCGGGGATTGGTTGAAAAATATGACCTGCATACCATCTGTACCTCTGGAAGTTGCCCCAATATGGGTGAATGCTGGGGAGAGGGTACCGCCACCTTTATGATATTGGGCAACATATGTACCCGATCATGTGGATTTTGTGGTGTAAAAACGGGAAGACCGGAAGATGTTGACTGGGAAGAACCGGAAAAAGTGGCACGTTCCATTAAAATTATGGGGATTCGGCATGCGGTAATCACTTCCGTGGATCGTGATGACCTAAAGGATATGGGGTCCATTATTTGGAGTGAGACCGTAAAGG
>JBFOLQ010000430.1:0-3313 GCA_040830145.1 Flavobacteriaceae bacterium
AGAGGATATCTTTTCCGTATTGTTTGTATTTGCGTTATTTCGTTGGTGTGGATGGGAGTCGAGCGGGATTACCTTTGATATTATTCCCCTATTCGAGACCATGAAAGGGATGGCCAATGCTGAGTCCACCATGCAGGCCCTTTTTGATATTCCGGCCTATAGGACCCATTTGGAGCAACGTGGCAAGATCCACACCATAATGTTGGGCTTTAGTGATGGTACCAAGGATGGAGGCTACCTAAAGGCCAATTGGAGTATCTTAAAGACCAAGGAGACCTTATCAAGGGTTTGTGAAAAAAATGGCATCAAGGCCTTGTTCTTTGATGGCCGTGGTGGCCCACCGGCAAGGGGAGGGGGTAAGACCCATCGTTTTTATGCAGCCCAGACAAAGGATATTGCCAATCACGAGATTCAGCTGACCATCCAAGGCCAGACCATTACCAGCACTTTCGGGACCAAGGAGCAATTTATTCATAATAGCGAGCAATTGCTTACCGCAGGACTATCCAACAATCTTTTTGGAAGGGAAAATACCATTTCCGCAGGGGAGCGTAGGCTTATTGAGGAGCTTTCCGAACTCAGTTATGCCAAGTATGAGGCCCTAAAGCAACATGAGAGATTCATTCCTTACTTGGAGAACCGTAGTACCCTTAAGTATTATACCAAGGCCAATATTGGTAGTAGGCCAGGGAAACGGGGCAATAAAAAACAATTGACACTCTCAGACCTTAGGGCCATTTCCTTTGTGGGGAGTTGGAGCCAACTAAAGCAGAACGTCCCCGGTTATTTTGGTCTTGGCACGGCCATTAAGAGCTTGAAGGATACAGGCAGAATGAAAGAGATAAAGACCCTTTTTAAAGATGTTCCCTTTTTTAGGGCCTTGATGCAGAATAGTATGATGTCCCTTCAGAAATCCCATTTTGAGTTGACAGCATATATGAAGGATGACCCTGAATATGGGGCATTCTGGCAAATCCTTAAGGATGAGTTTGAATTGAGCAAGAAAATGCTTCTGGAAGTGTCGGGCTATGGAATTCTCATGGAGAACGAAGCCATTTCCAGGGAATCCGTCAAGATTCGTGAGAGCATCGTATTGCCCCTGCTGGTCATTCAGCAATACGCCCTACAGATGGTACAGCTCAAGAACGAACATCAAGCTGATTACGAAAAAATAGTGACCCGTTCCCTCTATGGAAATATCAATGCCAGTAGGAATTCGGCTTAAGGTGCGGGAGGTAACTGCCCCATGGGTTGCAGTGGGTAACCATTGATTTTCAAATACCGTGAATATTTAAAGGGATACCAAGGAGTCCTTGGGATTATAATTCCCTTATTATCTTACATGGATTCCCAAAGGCCAAAACATTGTTGGGAATATTTTTGGTAACCACACTGCCAGCGCCTATGGTTACATTATCCCCTATGTCAACCCCCGGAAAAATAACTGAATTCCCCCCAATCCATACATTGTCACCAATGGTAACCGGCTCCGCTGAGGTGAGGTAACGGGATGTTCCTCCCTGTTCAATGATTCTGTCAGATGCCTTGGATGGATGACTGGCGGTGTAGATTTGAACATAGGGAGCAATGAGTCCATTTTGGCCTATGGTTATTTTATTGTTGTCCAGGAACACGCAATTTGTATTGATAAAAGTGTTGTCGCCAATACGTATGTTTTCCCCATAGTCACAGAAAAAATGGGCTTCGATCCAAACCCCATCCCCTTTAAAGCCCAGTAATTCACTTAAAATGTGGCTTCGTTCCGCTATCAATTCAGAATCAAGGGTGTTATATTTCTGTAGTAGCTTTTTTGCCCTATGATGGATTTTCATTAATTCTGAATCCCGGGAATCATAGTACGCGCCATTGAGCATTTTTTCTTTTTCGGTCATGGGCAACTTTTCCTAAGGTTGCTTATCTGGGTATGTCATTGGTTATGCCAAATTCAAATGGCATTTTATTATTCGCTGGGCATTCCGGCCAATACGCCATAAAAAGCCTTGATACCGTATTCAATTTGTCCAATTTTTAAGTTTTCGTTGGGACTGTGCTGATTGTTGTCGGGATTCACCATGGGAACTATAAAAGCCGGTGTTTGCAATTCACTGATAAAATGGGCAATGGGAACCGTGCCGCCCATAATCCGGATTTGCACTGGGGGCTCACCGAAAGTACTCTCAAGGGCTTTTACTAGGGATTGCCCGTAAGGATTGTCCAAGGGTGTTCTAAAGGCAGGTGTAACCGGGCGTTCGGTGAGTGTGACTATTTTGTCATGCTGCATGCGTTGTTCCATGGTGGGTTCCCCTCCCAGGACCATATAACCTTGGTCTTTTATATAGTTTTTGACCAATTTTTTTAAACGGTTCCCATCGGATTCCGGTACCAGTCGCAGATCCAGTTCGGCAGTGGCCGTAGCAGGTACTATGGTACGGGCCTGTTGGCCCACCCATCCAGAGCCGAGTCCACGGACATTGAGACTGGGGTATTGCAGTGACTCTTGGTAAAATTGTCCTACCTTCTCAGGGGTGTTGATGCCCAGCCCTTGGTTGATGGCCAAAGCGTCATCTGGGACGCTTTTTAAGATATCCATGGTTGGGCCATTGAGTTCAATACCATCATAATAGCCCGGAATGGTGACTTTCCCATTATCATCCTTCATACCTGACAAAAGCTTTGCCAGCCTAAATCCAGGATTGGGGGCATAGTTGCCATAATGGCCGCTGTGTTGGGGTCTAATGGGGCCATAAGTGGTAAGGGACAGGGTGGTAATGCCCCGGCATCCATATACAATCGTGGGTTTGCCCGAGGGATGTACAGGGCCATCGGTAATGACCAAAAAATCAGCTTTGAGAAGTTCCCGATACTGTTTTACAGCTTGTGGTAAGGGTTTGCTCCCTTTTTCCTCCTCGCTGTCCAATATGACCTTGATATTAAAGGGAATATCAATTCCGTCTTTTTTCAGCAGATCAAAGGCATTGAGGAACATGACTATTGGGCCTTTGTCATCGGAGGTGGAACGCCCAAAAAGTCGCCACTCCATGGGTATTTTTTCATCCAGTGCTTCCATGGGTTGTGTTTCCCAACCTTGGTCCGTTGGTGACTTCAGTACTACTGTATATGGGTTTTCCTGATGCCATTTGGTCGGGTCTGTTCCCTGTCCATCAAAGTGCATATAAAATAGTATGGTGGGTTTTTCATCATTCATGGGTAGTGAAGCAAAAAATAGGGGATGGCCCGATGTCTCCAGTATGGTGTTGTTAAAGCCCCGCTCACTGAACTTCTTTTTAAGCCAAAACAGGTTGTCATCTATGTC
>JBFOLQ010000431.1:0-3048 GCA_040830145.1 Flavobacteriaceae bacterium
ACCCTCCCCTAAAAAGAACGGGCAAGAAAGTCGCTGTGGTGGGATCAGGTCCGGCCGGGCTCGCCGCTGCCCAGCAATTGAACCGTGCGGGCCACGAAGTGACAGTCTTTGAACGGGACCCAAAACCAGGGGGACTCCTGCGTTATGGCATCCCCGATTTTAAGTTGGAGAAACATATTATAGACCGAAGGTTGGATATCTTGGTAGCGGAAGGCATAGACTTTCAATGTGGTATGCATGTTGGGAAGGATATCAAGGTAGAAGAATTACAACAATCATACGATGCCTTGGTGCTTTGTGGGGGTGCCACCGTTAGAAGGTCCCTACCCATTCCCGGAACCCATTTGAAGGGGGTACACCAGGCCATGGATTTTCTGCCCCAGAACAACTTCCGTGTCAGCGGTGTTGCAAAATTTGACAATGAGATCCACGCCAAGGGCAAAAATGTCATCGTAATCGGTGGTGGTGACACTGGGTCTGACTGTATTGGGACTTCCATCAGGCATGGGGCAAAATCAGTCGTTAATTTTGAAATCATGCCCAAGGGTACCCCGGAACGTCCCGATGAACATCCCTGGCCCTTTTGGCCCATGAGACTGCGTACCAGTTCATCCCATAAGGAAGGGGGGGAAAGGCACTTTAGCATTTCCACCAAGGAATTTATGGATGACGGACAGGGAAACCTAAAAGGTTTGAAGACCGTGGAGGTCAAATGGATAAAAGAACCCGGCAAACGTCCCCAGCTCAAGGAAGTGGCAGGTACCGAGAAGGAATGGGAATGTGAATTGGTACTACTGGCCCTAGGCTTTACGGGTAGTGAGACCACCATTGCCGATGCATTGGGATTGGAAATGGATCCAAGGACCAATATAAAGGCATCGGCCAAGGATTACCAAAGCAATGTACCCGGTGTATTTGTGGCCGGAGACCAGCGAAGGGGGCAATCCCTCATCGTGTGGGCCATTTCAGAGGGCCGACAGGCCGCACACCATGTGGATACCTATCTGATGGGCCGCTCAGAATTGCCGTTAAAGGGAGAGGGAGACCTCCCCCGCATATAATTTCAGTGGTCTTAAAAAAAATGTCCCAGTTTTTGAGTTAGCCGGAAAAAACCGCCCTATCCCTGGGCATCGTCGAAGGAAGGGCGGTTTTGATTGAAATTGTACTACACGAACAATCCATGGAAAACGGCGGTATCACTCCCTACCACTGAAATCGATAAGGGGCGTACCCAGGCCATTGTTCTTCGTGGCCATCACATCCAATCCACATTGAAGAAACGCCGCGTATTCATCCTCATCCGGGGTGTAACCCACGGGATCATTGAGAACGGTACTGCCCGAGGGGTCCAACAACGCGTAAAACGGCTGTGAATTGTTCCTGAAGTATTGGGTTTGAAAATGGGCCCATTTGTCACCATAGGTCTTCAACTTTCTAGTGCCCCCATTGATTCGGTTTACATATACCTGCTGGTCCTCCGGCAGTATCTTTTTGTCATCCACATAAAGCGAAATGAGCACGTATTCGTTACGCAGATAGTGGTCAACCTTTTCCAAGGGCCATACATGCTCCTCCATCTTTCTACAATTCACACAGCCGTATCCAGTGAAATCCAACAGTATGGGTTTGCCCGCCTTTTCGGCATAGGCCATCCCTTCCTTTAAGTCCTTAAAACAGTCCAAATTATTGGGACAATCATTGGGGTACAAAAAACTATAACCCACCGGTGGTGCCAAACCACTCAGCAGTGTCAGGGGAGTGAACGTTCCGGTATCTTTATTCACCCTAAATCCAGAAACCAGATACAGGGTAAACGCAGCCACCAATACGCCAAAGGCTATCCTGGAAAACGATAGTTTTTTGAGGGGGGAATCGTGCGGAAACTTGATCTTCCCAAAAAGATAGAGGGCCAATCCCCCAAAAATTAGTATCCATATAACTAAGAAGGGTTCAATTTTCAGTATCCCCCAGTGCTTCACCAAATCAGCCACTGACAAGAATTTGAAAGCCAGGGCCAGCTCTAAAAAACCCAATACCACTTTAGTGGTATTCATCCACCCCCCTGATTTGGGAAGGGAATCCAGCATATGGGGGAACATGGCAAAAAAAGCGAAGGGCAGCCCAAGTGCCAGCCCAAAACCACCCATACCAGCCGTAAGCTGCCATGCGCCACCATCTGATGTCAATGATCCGGCCAATAGGGATCCCAAAATGGGTCCCGTACATGAAAAGGAAACAATGGCGAGGGTCAAGGCCATAAAAAATACGCCCAATATGCCTCCCGTACCTTCCCCTTGGGTCGTCTTGGCTGTCCAACTGGAAGGCAACGTAAGTTCATAATACCCAAAGAATGAAAAGGCAAAGAATACAAATATGACAAAGAACAGTACATTGAGCCATACATTGGTGGAAATATCGTTTAGAATATCTGGGTTCACGGAATCCAACACATGAAATGGAACACTCAGGATGAGATAAACGGCCAAGATAAAAACCCCATAGAGAATTGCCTGGAGCATCCCAGATTTTTGCCTGTCACCCCCCTTTTTGGTAAAGAAGCTTACTGTCAATGGAATCATGGGAAATACACAGGGAGTCAACAAGGCCAATAAACCTCCCAGAAATCCCAATCCAAAAATGGCCCAAATGGATTTTCCATCATCCTGGGCCTCGGCAATACTGGATACCGAACCGTCCTCACAGCCCAAATCCTTTAGATATTGATCCTGTGCCAATCCGTAGAGCAATTGGTTCACTTCGGTATCGTTCACTACTATATCCCCTTCGCTGGTATCCCCGGCGGAGGATGCCCCATCCTTGGAAAGGGAAAATGTAAAGGGCACATCCTTGGGGGCCAAGCACTTTTCATAATCACAGCTCATAAAGGCCACGCTTCCCTCAATGATCACAGTAGGTCGGTTCAGCTTGATTCTTTGCCGAAATACGGCCTCATCACGGAACTTTGTGACCAACATATTATCAAACAGTGGGTCCTCTTGAGCCTCTTTGTTCTTGTCGTCCTCCGAAACTTCCCCAATACGCTCAAAA
>JBFOLQ010000432.1:0-3604 GCA_040830145.1 Flavobacteriaceae bacterium
ATATAAGCTTCCATTGGACCTGGTTGTCATGGGTAGAGGTTTTTGGACTATTTATATCTATTCAGGGTATTGGCTTTCAAAATTACGGGTTTTGTACCAAGGGTTTGAACTTTTTCCGAAATCGGAGCACCAAGGGTACCCCCCTGAAAAGCATCCATACCACAAAGGCGGCCCAAATCCCATGTAGCCCCCAGCCCATGTGTTTACTGAGATAAAGTGTGGGAACAAATCCCACTATGGTGGCCGCCAACAATACGTTGCGAAGAAACTTCATTTCTCCCATTCCCTTAAAAATTCCATCAAAGACAAAGGCAAGGGTATTGATGGGCAGTCCGAGAATGACGATAGGGAAGATGGAATAAAAAGTGGTCAGGACCTCCATATCCTTGGAGAATAGCCTTCCAATGGGACCAAAGAACAGTAGGGATAGGGCCATGATGGCCAAGGCCATCAATTGGGCATTGATCAGTACTTTTTTGGCCATGCTCCATAATCCATTGAAATCCTTTGCCCCCAATAATCTTCCCCCCAAGATGTTTCCAGCACCGGAATATCCATCTATAAAGAAAGCAGCAAAAAGCCATAGGTTAATGGCAACGGTGTGTGCGCCAATTTGGGCATTTCCAAGGGCTGTGGCTTCCCGTATGGCCAACAGTAAGGCTGCGTTCAGGGCAAGGGTTCGCACAAATAGATTAAGGCTCATCCCAATCAAACGGTGTAATTCGGGATGGATGGGCGCCACTACCTTTAGACTGATATGGGTTTTTCGTATGAGTAAGACCAACGCCATCAAGGCCATGGCCCCTTGTGCAATAAGACTGGCCCACGCCGCACCTTCAAGATGAAGGGGTGGAATTAGGTCTGTGACACCGTACACCAACAAAAAATCAAGGAGAATGTTCAATAGGGCGCCAGTGATGGCAATGACCATAGGCCAAAAGGTGTTCTGCAATCCCCTAAAGATACCCATGACGGCAAAGGTGAATAGTGTTAAGGGGAAGCCCCAGACGCGTATGGAATAGTATGAAACGCAATACTCCAAAATTTTTCCGGAGGCGTTCAAAAGTGTAAAGATGTCCTCAATGATAAATATGGTGGCGAATAGCACTAAGAAGCTTAAGGATAAGTTTAGGAAAATGGCCTGGGCAGGGAGTGTTTTTATTTCTTCCAAACGATTGGCTCCCAAATATTGTGAAACAAGGGCCGATATGGCACTTCGGGTCTGACCTAAGATCCAGATCAACATGGACAAAAAGGAGCCTACAATGCCTACGGCCGCCAGGGATTCGGTCCCATTCACGGGAATATTGCCCACAATGGCCGTATCGGTAATGGACAAAATAGGTTCAGCAATCCCAGCTATGGTCGCAGGGATGGCCAATTGGTTGATTCTCTTAAAGGTGATGTGATTGCCCAAAGGAAAAGGAATTATAACACCAACTCATAGCAGTGGAAAGGGGATTGGCTTTGTTTGGGAAAGTAGATGTCCCCCAATGGTTGGTATCCCCTGTTCAGATAAAACCTATTGTTCCCTGGATTTTGGCTGAACGTATCCAAACGGATGGAAGCAAATCCTGTGTCCCTGGATTTTTTTTCGGCAAAGTCCATTAATTTAGTGGCCTTTCCTTGCTTCTGGTATGCCGGATGTATGGCCAATCTATGTATGTAAATATTGTTTTGGTTGGGCGTAAGCCATTGTACTGAACGATATTCCTCATCCATAAAAGTACTGATGACGATGGTCCCTACAATTTTATCGTCCATCCCCAGCACCCATAATTCCCCTCTTTCAATATCTTTCCCAAACACATGGATTGAGGGATAGTGCTCATTCCATTGATATATGCCCTTGGAGGTCATATCCATTGCACAGGCTCGTATGAGAGCCATGATTTCGGAAATTTCGGATACCTTTGCCAGTCGAATCATTTGACAAATAGATTTAAGTTGTAAATTTAAGGGTTTGGTGCCAACAGGGAGCAATGCCGGGAATCCATAATTGGGCCCCTTCCCAGTTGGGACGGTAAATTTAAATTGGATGAAAAATATTCTGGTGCCAATAGGTACTTCATCAAAATCACATGAAACATTACAGTATGCGGTAGATCTTGCCAAGGAATTAGGGGCAGGAGTGTATGTCATGGATGTGTTCAATGTTTCTGCAGGAGCTGGGAATTTGGCCAATATCGCTGAAAAAGTGGGAGAAAATGCCAAGGAGCGCATAAAAAGCGTGGTTGCCCTGGTAGACTCCAAGGATCTGGATATCAAGATTGCGACCTATAATGGAAATATTGTCGATGGGATTACCCAAATTGATAGGGAGTTGGGCATAGACCTCATTGTTCTGGCCCCAAGAAGTAATGATATAAAGGAAGAATTATATCTGGGCAATACCACGGGAGGAATTGTCAAAAAAACCAACATACCAACTTTGGTAGTTCCCAGAGGGATTGAATTTAGCCCATTCCACAATATTTTGATGGCCTTTAAATCGGGAATTTTAAAGAGAAGAAGGATTTTAAACCCTTTAATGGCCTTTAAGGATCGGTTCGGGTCCAAGGTAAACCTTCTTTTGGTAAAGACTCCTGGTTATACAGATGAGGATTTACAGATTCATCCCGCCCTTATGGATATTAGCGCACAATTAAAGATTACCGAAAACGCGACTACCTATTTAGGGGTCTTGGAACATTTTCAATCCCAAAGCCCGGATTTGCTGTGTGTATTCAGGAGAAAACGTGGTTTTTTCAAGAAGCTATGGGAAAAAAACACAATCCCAAAAGCAGAATTTTCAGCAAAGATTCCAGTTTTGATTCTTAGCGTGAAAAAGGATTGAACAAGGCAATTTTATTGCGGCATATTTTGTTGGTAATCTAAAAATCACTTCCTTTGCATCCTTCTTTTGGGGGATTAGCTCAGCTGGCTAGAGCGCTTGCATGGCATGCAAGAGGTCACCGGTTCGACTCCGGTATTCTCCACCAGGTAGCCCCGATTGCAGGGGCTTTTTTTATGGAATATACCACGTACATTATATACAGTGTTTCATTGGACCGATATTATGTCGGCCATACTGGCGACCTAGGGGACCGGTTGTACCGACGCAATAACGGGGAGTCAAAATATACCAAAGGGTCCGGTGACTGGAGGTTGGTCTGGAAGAGGGTGTTCCCAACTCGTTCGGCAGCGATGGCGATGGAACGGGAGATCAAGGCAAAAAAGAGCAGGAAATATATTGAGTTTTTGGCGGGCTAGGGCGTCCCGGCGACATGTCGGGAAGGTCACCGGTTCGACTCCGGTATTCTCCATCAGATAGCCCCGATTGCGGGGGCTTTTTTTATGGAATATACCACTTGTATGCCGTGGGCCTCTCTCTGGGCAAATTGAATAGCGTTGAAGATGGATTTTTCTTCTTTGGCTCCGGGCATGGATATTGCTTTAACGAAGAGGTGGTTGTTTCTGTTTGATTAAATAGGGTTTGCTGGTTTGGGTATGTAGATGGAGGCAACCTTTGCTGGGCAGGCACTTTAAAAAATAAGTAAAAACTTACTTTTTAAGTAATATAATGCGTTATTTTTCGTTTTTGTACGGTAATATAATTGTTGAG
>JBFOLQ010000433.1:0-3045 GCA_040830145.1 Flavobacteriaceae bacterium
ATATACTACTGAACTAAATAAGTAAAAATGATTCTAGCTGCAAGTACAGGCGGAACCGTTCTGATTACCATAGTTGCCTTCTTGATATTGCTGTTGCTCTTGGTGGCCTTGTTATTGTTTACCAAAGAAAAACTGTCCCCTTCCGGCCCAGTGACCATTACCATCAACGGGGAGAAAAAAGTGGAGGTGGCCTCAGGAAGCTCTCTATTGTCAACCTTGGGCAACCAGAAGATTTTTTTACCCTCGGCCTGTGGAGGTGGGGGTACATGCATACAATGTGAGTGCCATGTACATTCCGGTGGGGGAGAGGCCTTACCGACGGAGACACCCCATTTCTCAAAAAGGGAGTTGAACGAGGGAGTGCGCTTGGCATGCCAAGTGAAGGTGAAGCAGGATATGGATATTGCCATTCCCGAAGAGGTCTTTGGGATAAAGAAATGGGAAGCTACCGTGGTACGTAATTTTAATGTGGCCTCGTTCATTAAGGAATTTGTGGTAGAGATTCCTGAGGATATGGATTACAAGGCAGGGGGATATATACAGATTGAAATCCCTCCCTGCGAGATTAAATACTCCGATATTGACATAACAGCCCACCCAGAGGAGCACGAAACACCTGATAAATTCCAGGCAGAATGGGATAAGTTCAATCTATGGCCCTTGGTCATGAAAAATACGGAGACCGTGGAGAGAGCCTATTCCATGGCTTCTTACCCTGCAGAAGGAAGGGAAATTATGCTTAATGTCCGGGTGGCAACCCCCCCTTGGGATCGGGCCAAGAATGGCTGGATGGACGTAAATCCAGGGATAGCCTCTTCGTATATTTTTTCAAGGAAACCTGGGGACAAGGTGACTATTTCTGGTCCATATGGTGAATTCTTCATAAACGAGAGTGAATCTGAAATGTTATATGTAGGCGGCGGCGCAGGTATGGCACCCATGCGATCTCACCTATACCACTTGTTCAATACCTTGAAGACCAATCGCAAGGTGACGTATTGGTACGGGGGACGTTCAAAACGGGAGTTGTTTTATTTAGAGCATTTTAGGGAGTTGGAAAGGAATTTCCCCAATTTCAAGTTTTATATGGCTCTTTCAGAACCCTTGGAAGAGGATAATTGGAAGGTAAAGAAAGACATTCATGACGAGGAGGGCGATGGCTTTGTTGGCTTTATCCATAACTGTGTCATTGAAAATTATCTAAACCATCATGAGGAGCCTGAGGAAATAGAACTGTATTTCTGTGGCCCTCCCTTGATGAACAAAGCGGTGCAAAAAATGGGAGAGGACTTTGGTATCCCTGATGAGCACATCCGTTTTGATGACTTTGGAGGATAATACCAGTATCTGAATATTTGGGAATATAGACCTGCCGGGCCCTTAAGTCCCGGCAGGTCTATATGTTCAAGGCCTGTCCTACATATAAATATATTGAGCATTTGTTTATGAGACCCTTGACCAATCAAGAACTGCATAATCTTGCTATGAATATCGTGGGAAGACAATTAGAGGCGGAAGGGTATGAATTTAGGGCAGTAAACAGTAAACCTGGAAAAAATCCCCAATTTGTTTGCTCAAGGGGGAAAAAGCTCCATTTTATTGTGGTGAGGCCCGTGGCATTTCCCAATGATCCCAAGGTGTATGATGAATCCCTTATGAAGAAGGTAGCCGACCATGCCCAAAAATTCAACGGACATGCATTTTATGCGGGGGTAGGACTCTCGAATGCCAAGGACCGTACCCAACCGGTGTTGTTGGACCAAGAGTATATTGTTGATTTTCATGGATTGATTGGAATGAACGATGGGTAAGGG
Source organism: Flavobacteriaceae bacterium (assembly GCA_040830145.1). GTDB lineage: Bacteria > Bacteroidota > Bacteroidia > Flavobacteriales > Flavobacteriaceae > JBFOLQ01. Next base: position 1,815 of record JBFOLQ010000433.1, read on the forward strand.
AGTTTTTTTCATAGTTCTGATTCTTTTCATGGGCTGTACCCCAAAACAGAAAGCATATGACAATCGTGCTATTGGGGAAGCTTTTGGCACATCGTACAGCATTATTTATTTGGCGGATAGGGAGCTCGATTTTCAGACAGCGTTTGACTCCGTATTCAATGCCGTGAATCAATCCATGTCTACCTATTGGCCCAACTCTGATATTTCAAAAATCAATCAAGGCGATTCCACAGTGGTGGTTGACGCCATGTTTCAAGAGGTTTTTACGGTATCAGCGGATATCTTTAAAAAGACCAAGGGTTATTTTGACCCCACGGTAGGTACTTTGGTAAATGCCTGGGGGTTTGGCCCTGGCACACGTATGGAACTGGACAGTACCCGTGTTGATAGCCTAATGCAGTTTGTGGGTTTTGAAAAGGTACGGCTCAAGCATGACAATACCATTGACAAGCGTTATCCAACTGTTTATTTTGATTTCAATGCTGTGGCAAAGGGATATGCCGTTGATCGGTTGGCCTTGGTATTGGACCAAAAGGGACTTACGGATTATTTGATTGAGGTTGGAGGGGAATTGCGCGCACGTGGAACCAATCTAAGAAAACGAAAAAAATGGTTGGTTGGCATTGATGACCCACAAGCGCCGGATGAATTGGATCGGAAGAAACTTATTACCCTTGGGGACAGGGCCTTGGCCTCATCAGGAAACTACAGAAAGTATAGGGTAGACCCTACCACTGGCAGGAAGTATGTGCACACCATTGATCCAAAGACGGGGTATACCAAAAATTCCAGTACCCTTTCAGTAACTGTATTGGCAAATACCTGTGCTGAAGCGGATGCCTATGCCACTGCCTTTATGGCGATGCCGTTGAACATGGCGCAGGAAATATTGATGGATGAAATGGATTTGGAGGGATATGTGGTTTATTTGGATGATAAGGGCCACACCCAAGAGTTTATGACTCCGGGCTTTAAGGCAACGGTACTCAACGCACAATAAATCGAATTCATAGATTGCTCCCGTAAAGAATCTGATAAAACTATTGCAGGGCAAAGACCCGTTGCAATAAGGCAGATGTCCTGGCACCCACCGAATTCCTGATTTCCCTTTCCTTGTTCCCTACCTTTACAAAAAGTCCCTCGATGGCCTTTTCCGTTACATAACCGGTTAAATCGGGATTGACTTGTTTGACCAAGGGAACAGAATTGTATTTGGTAATAATCGTTTTCC
>JBFOLQ010000434.1:0-2876 GCA_040830145.1 Flavobacteriaceae bacterium
AACAGCACTTTTCTTCGCTGATCGTTCTGTTGTTGATGCATACGGAGCCCTATAAAATAATCGACCACCGTGGACAGGAAAATCAGGGAAAGAAATCGGTAGTCCCACCAGCCATAAAAAACATAGGAGCTGACAAGGATAAGCAAGTTTTGCCATTTGGTATTTCTGTTCAGTACCAGCCAGTACAGTACAAATACCACAGGCAAAAAAAGAAGAAATTCCTTTGAATTAAATAACAATTGCTCCGGTTTATTTATTCAACATGCGCTAAAACAGCAGTATACAATTCAATGTATTGATCCACTACATGTTCCACGTTGTACTTAGAAATTATTTTCTGTTTTGCCCGTACGGCCATCTGTTCCATGGCTTCTCGATGGGAATAAGCGTATTGGATCTTTTCGGCCAAATCACTCGCATTTTTTGATTCAAAGTACAATACTTCATCGTCCCCCAGTACATCCTTGTTTTGAGGAATATCACTGCAAATCATAGGTGTTCCATTAAAAGCGGCCTCCAACAGCATCATGCTCATACCCTCCATTTCGGAAGGAAAGACAAAGAAATCGGCCCCATTGATCAGGCCATTCAAAATATCCTTCTCTGAAATGTACCCTACAAACCGAACATCGAGATTCTTGGCATCCTCCCGCAACTGTTGTGTATATGTCGGTAATTGCGCATCATCACCCGATATGACAAGGGTATCCTTAAATCCAATTTGGTCTAGGGCCTGTATCAAGGTATGACATCCTTTTAAGGGAAGAATCCTTCGAGCTGCAAAAAGAATGTATTTCCCATTTACACCATGCGCTTTCAATGTTCCTTGCGCATTTTCCACAGTTCCAGGTTCTGAAATCAAGATCCCATTGGGGATGAAATGTACGGGGCGTCCATATTTTTCTTGGTAATACGCTGCCAAGGCTTTTGAAATGGACGTCACCGTTGGGGACGAGCGCATAAAAATACGCTCGGCCATTTTAAAGTAGCGCTTCCCGATGTGGGACCATTTATCGTTGAAATAAGGAATGGCATGTGAGGTGGCAATCACTTTAAACCGAACCTTCAGTAGGGGTATAAAAAAGGCCGCATCGGTCTTATGGACATGAACCAGATCATACGTGCCAAATACCATCATATGAAGACAACATCTCAAATAATACAGGAATACCCCGAAGCCTTTTATGGGTATCTCCCGAAACTGGATTGTCCGTACCCCTGGAATATTTTCTTGTGCCTGGGCATCTTTATAACAATAAATAGTGATATCATATTGGTCCCGCAAGCCCCATAACAGACCTTCTACCACCCGGCTCGTTCCCCCTTTAGAAGGGAAGTACTTGATTCCAAAAAAGACTATTTTTTTCTTTTCCTTCATGGCCCGGAGCTATGGTTCCCATTTTTAAGGGAATACACTATTTTTTGGCACACCCCTTGGAATTTTCTCTTATGAAACGCCAAAACACTGGTAAATAGTGCCTTTTGATTCCATCCAAGTTCAAAAGTCATGGTACCATTGGTCAATATCCTGTGAACCATGGTCAAACATGTCTTAGACGGTGATATGCTTTTGGTACAATTCCCAATAGGAAGCCGTCATTCGGGGCAAGCTGAACTTGTCACTGATATCCTTTTTCCCTTCAAGGCCCATTGCCTTACATACCTCGGGATGGTCTAACAGGAACAAAAGTCGGTCTGCCATCCCACTTGGATTGCCTGGATCCACTAAAAATCCACTTTCATCATGACGGACGACCTCATGGGTACCTCCACCTCGGGTTGCCACTACCGGTTTTCCCAGGGCCATGTATTCCAAAATGGCATTTGAAATACCTTCCCCATGAGTTTCGGAATTGGTAGCCAACACCCCAATATCAATACTATTGACAATGGACTCCACATCCCTTTGCACACCTGTAAATATGAAATGGGAATGCCAATTAGGAGGCACCAAAGTCTTGCATTTATCCAAATTTGGACCATCTCCCACAGCTATAAAGGTGACATCCTTTCGCTGCTTCAATACCAAAAGACCCGCTTTGATAAACGTTTCAAAATCCTTTTTGATGGAAAAGGTCCCTACCATCCCTACAACCTTTGGAGTTCCAATAGTAAAACGGTCCCGTATGCTTTGGTCCTCTTCAAGGTTCAAAACCCTATTTGTATCAAAACCGTTGTAAATACAAACTCGTTTTCTTTCGGGAACCTTGTATATTTTTAACCCGGCCCACGAATTGCCCACCACTGCCGTGGAAAACGGAAATGTCAGTTTTGCGCGGACTCTACGCTCATCAAAATATCCCATATGCTCTGGGGCATTTACGATGTTTCCGTTAATGAGTTTTATGCGCAACAGTATGGAAGAAGGAATGGCCATGATGGCAGACATATTGCCCCAACTATGGATTATATGGGGCTGCCATCGCCTACATATCTTAAACACGCGATAAAATACCATGGGATTTTGCTTGGGCACCCTTCTAAGGATGACTACGGGAACGCCCAATTCATATACCTCTTTATAATGGACCTCCTCCTTGAAGGTGATCAAACGCAATTCAACCTCGGGATATGCCTTTAGGCCCTTTATCAATTCCAAGAGCCTTCTCTGCATCCCCCCAGCTACCAAACTATCTATCAAAAACAATATTCTCATACTATGTATTCCAATAGATTCACGGCTGAAGATGAGTATTGCAAAACAATACCTCTATATTACGTTGCAGCCCTGAAGCTCGGTTTTCCATTTTTGATGTGTATGGTTTCTAAATGATCCAACAACTCCAAATAGCGTTCCTTGAAATGCCGGTACCCAAAACCGCGCGTTAGGAGTTCATGGCCCTTAACTCCCATTTGGGCGCGCATTTCCTCTGAGC
>JBFOLQ010000435.1:0-2137 GCA_040830145.1 Flavobacteriaceae bacterium
CCTGATGGCCTTTCTCCTTTTGGCCCATACCCATGCCCAATTGGGTAAGCGCACCGACTTGTTGGTGGACTTGGTAAAGCAGTCTGACCAAGCCTTGTTCGCCTCCTTTGCAAAGACAATTCCCTTGGGGGATTCCATCCAAATCACCACCGACCACGAGCGCTCCCTGGACTATACCGTAAAACGGGAAAAATGGGGGCTCTATGAAAAACGGACGGTTCGGGGCAAGGCCCGAAAATTACGGCATGTAAAGACCGCCTTAGTGGGGGACCATGCCCCAAAAGGCCTGCCCACACTCTATCTCAAGGATCGTAACCGCCCCCTTATCCTGGCCGGAAAGGCCCTTGTCACGGGAACGGCCCACCTGCCAAAAATGGGTGTAAAAATGGGGAACATACAAGGAAATTCCTATACGGGCGGACGGCTTATCCACGGCCCCCAACGAACGAGCCAATCACAATTGCCCTCCCTGGATCCAGAAACAGTTGCAGAACTGGAGCGCTTGCGCAATGGGGCCATAAACGGCCGTAACCTCCCTTTTGACCCCACCCAAAAGGAGGTAAGGAACTCCTTTCACGATCCACCCCTGGTCCTTAGGGACACCCACCTTCGGTTGGCCGATATACAGCTGGCCGGGAACATCACCATTCTCTGTGACCAAAAAATTGTCGTGGAATCCACGGCCGTTCTCCAGGACGTCATCCTAGTGGCCCCGGAGATTATCATCAAAGACTGGGTACGGGGGCAATTCCAGGCCTTCGCCACCAAACACATTCGGGTGGGAAAAAAATGTGAACTACTGTATCCGTCGGCACTGGTCCTGAACCAAAAAAACCTAGCGGATGCTGCAAAGACCTCCGATTCCGGCATTTATGTGGATAGCTATTCCTTTGTGGGGGGGACCCTCATGCAACTGGGAACGGGCAAGAAAAAACAGCTCCGTCCGGGCATTACCCTTGAGGAACATACCAAGGTATTGGGCGTGCTGTACTGCGAAAAGGATTTGGAACTGAAAGGGCGGGTCAATGGAGCCGTATACACCAGTGGCTTTCTGGCCCTGGAAAATGGAAACAGCTATCAAAACCATTTGTACAATGGGCAGATCAACGCTGAAAATCTGCCCTACGCCTATGCCGGGCTTATCCCGGATGGAAACCCCATGGACAAAAAAACGATGCAATGGCTGTATTAAAACGCATTAAGGCATCCACCCTCATGGAGACCATGGTGGCAACCGTGTTGATCGTCGTCATTTTTGGCGTTTGCAGTATGGTGCTCAACAATATGCTCAAGGCCCGGGCCATGAACGATACCACCCCTTTGAGGGAACGTCTCCATGAACTGGAATACCTACATATGAGCCAACAATTGCAATTGCCCCACCATGAGGAACTGGGAAAATGGGAAATCACCCTTATCCCCATGGAAAGGAACGGACAGGGACCTTTGGCGGTCAGGGCCCTCCTCAAGGATTCGGACCATATTGTCACCCAATACCTATACCATGCTGAAGAGTAACAAACTACGATCCTTTTCCCTGAATGAGCTTATGGTGGTACTGGTCATCACTGTCCTCATTGTGGGCATGGCCTTTTCGGTACTGCGATTGGTACAGGGACAAATGCGCCAGATCGGGGGCATCCTTGACCAGCGAATGGAGATAGACCAATTGCGACAGGCCCTATGGGTGGACATCAACCAATACCCCATGGCCACCTACGACCCCAAAAAGGGCCGTGTGCTCTTCTCAAATGCACTAGGGCACAAGGAATACCAAATCTTGGAGGACCGTTTGGCCACCCCACGCGATACCTTTCACGTAAAAATAGGGGAGCTGCGTTTTCTGTACCAGAACCGGGATGTCACCTATGGGGAATTTGACGCCCTAAAACTGACCACCTCCAAGGAAACGGGCCACCAACCCCTTTTTGTGTTTAGAAACCGGACCGCTAGCAACCAAATGTATTGACCATGGGCTTTAAATTGGAAAATACCGTTTCCGGACAACAGGGGACTCCTACCAAGGCACCCCTCCTCTCCCCGGATATCCTAAAGAGGAAAATCACCCTGTTTGGCAAGTCTTTTGGCAACAAGCAAAAAGAGGATTTTTATACAGAATTGTCCGTTTTGTTAAAAG
>JBFOLQ010000436.1:0-5825 GCA_040830145.1 Flavobacteriaceae bacterium
ATGATGAATTTGAGCGACAAATGCTCAGTGGTGAGTTAGCGGTAGAATTGACACCCCAGGGAACCTTGGCCGAAAAGTGTAGGGCCGCCCAAGCGGGTTTTCCAGCTTTTTATACTCCAGCGGGGTATGGGACCGAAGTAGCTGAGGGAAAGGAATCCCGTGAGTTTAACGGTAAGATGTATGTTCTGGAGGAAGCCTTTAAGGCCGATTTCTCGTTTGTAAAGGCGTGGAAAGGCGATGAGGCTGGGAACTTAATTTTTAAGGGAACTGCCAGAAACTTTAACCCTTGTATGTGCGGGGCCGCCACGATTACGGTTGCTGAGGTAGAGGAATTGGTGCCAGCTGGCCAGCTGAACCCCAACGAGATTCACATACCCGGAATTTTTGTGCAACGCATCTTTCAAGGGGAAAAGTACGAGAAGCGAATAGAACAAAGAACAGTGCGGCAACGTTAGTTGGTGAATGCATTTTCAAATTTTCAAACAAACCATGTTAGACAAAAACGGAATCGCCAAACGAATTGCCAGAGAGGTCAAGGATGGGTATTATGTAAACTTGGGCATAGGCATCCCAACCTTGGTGGCCAATTTTGTGCGGGATGATATCAGCGTTGAGTTCCAAAGTGAGAATGGAGTCCTGGGGATGGGTCCCTTTCCATACGAAGGTGAAGAGGATGCCGATATCATCAATGCAGGGAAACAAACGATTACCACGCTGCCGGGAGCCTCTTTTTTTGATTCGGCCACCAGTTTTTCCATGATCAGGGGACAGCATGTGGACCTTACCATTTTAGGTGCTATGGAGGTAGCTGAGAATGGTGACATTGCCAATTGGAAGATTCCGGGCAAAATGGTAAAGGGAATGGGAGGGGCCATGGATTTGGTGGCCTCTGCTGAGAATATCATTGTTGCCATGATGCACACCAACAAGGCGGGGAAGTCAAAATTGCTCAAGAAATGCAGCTTGCCTTTGACTGGGGTGGGTTGCGTAAAGAAGATTGTCACGAATATGGCAGTACTTGAAGTGACAAAAGATGGCTTTAAACTATTGGAGAGGGCCCCTGGGGTATCCGTACAGGATATACGGGAGGCAACTGAAGGAGCGTTAGTGGTTGAAGGGGATATCCCTGAAATGAGGGTTTAAACTCAAGGACCTTCATACTGACTTTGTTTGGGATTCCCTCTTCTCCTTTTCTTTGATAGGATCCTTTCATGGGAAATATATTTCCGGTGACCTCTTACCGAAGGATTCGTACCATTGGAAGACGATACAACATTTTAAGGTCGTTTGACAACAATAATTTCATATCTATCTCGTTTTTAGGGAGCTTTGTGGAGCAAAAAAGAATTAAAATATACTGTAAATCCCAAATAAATCTACTGCTATGGAAGCTCAAATGACACATGCCGAATTGGAAAGGGAAAGAGAAATCCAAGTGTACAGGAACGATTTTTTCTCTGGAACGATTCTCCTTATCCGAAAACTTTTTATGCTGTAAAAGCGTATCCCGTCCATGGGTCCAAACTTCCCAATAAAGGGATATTTGGGAAACCTACCATGAAATTCCCGCATACTTGGAAAAGGGGGTGCACCCCTGTTCACTGGAATATCACGATTCCCAATTACTTCTGAAGGAAGGTAATATCCCCTTTAGTGGGGATAATATGGCCGATGTAACAATCGATGAAAAAACTGCTTGTCCCCTTCGGCCTGTAATTGTTTGGCCAATGAATTGTCCTGTGCAATTTTCACCAATGCCTTAATAGCCTTTGAATTGGATTTAGTAAGACTATTGGTACGATAAACAACGTCCCTTACCGTAGAAAAACTGATATTGGTGATAACCGCCACATTGGCCAAATCTTCCTTCGTCGTGTTCCTTCTTAATGCAATCGACAGTTTTGCTTCGATTGGCTTTCCGTAGTGTTCTTTAGTAAACATAACTGCATGTAGTTTTCATTCTATAAGAGTATTATGTGTTCTTTCTAAATCATGGACGGCTAAAAATTTGTCCTTACCAAGGAATCTGAGGCTACCTATTTTTCTATATTTGTCTGTAAACGCGTTACAGGGATAGGCAATTTTATTGCGCATTAAACAAAAAACGTAAGATAATTACACAATATTACCAATAAAATGTTAATTATCAAGAAACTTAGGCGTAAAAAAAATATAAACCAGGGAACATTGGCAAAGGCCATAGGGGTGAGCCTACGTACTATTCAGCTTTATGAGCAAGAAGGGGCCAATATTCCTATAAAGAACCTACAAAAGATTGCAGATTATTTTGAAGTCACAATAGCCGACCTTTTTTCCTATGAAAGTCTTGGTGAATCACATTCCTATTACCAAAAGCGCACTTCCCAAAATGATAAATGGCACACCATTACCAAATTGGCTCCGGGAAAATATTTGCTATCGGTTCCCTTGGTCATCGCCAAACGTCAAAAGGAATATGTGGAAAAATACGAAGAGGAGACGTTTCTAAAGACGCTACCACATATGGGCTTTGTTCTAAACCAGGTTTCTGTGGCACACTATTTTGCCTTTGAGATAGGAAATGATTCCATGGAATTCGATGGTCTCGGGAGTATTCCCAGTGAGTCTATTGTACTTGGCAAGAAAATAAAACCTACCAAACTACCGGCTGAGTTGCGCATGGATCCCAACTCCAATTGGATTATCGTCCATGAAAAGGGTGTGGTGTGCCGACAGATATCCCATTATTCCAAAAAGGAGGAAAAACTAGTATGCCGTCGTTTGAATCCATCCCCTGAGTATACTGATTTTGAACTTGATTTGGGAACGGTACGGCAATTCTTTAAGGTTATCAAAAAACAAACGGACTGACATTAAGGAATGTCATTGCTTTTTTTGGGCCAGTTCAGCTTTTCGTTGTTCCAAATGTTCTATTACCTCATACACGCATGTTTTCAAATCTTTGTTGATTTCCCTTTCCCAAAACCGGAAGACCTTATAGCCCAAAAGTTGCAGTTCTAGATTGACTTCCTGGTCCCGTTGTATATTTCGTTCAATTTTTGGAATCCAGAAATCGCGATTGCTCTTTATCTTCTTTTTTCTTTCGTCCCAATTATACCCATGCCAAAATTCCCCATCAATAAAGATGACCGTACGGTACTTGACCAAAGCCAGATCAGGTTTCCCGATTAATTTTTTATAATCAACCCGATAGCGGTATCCCGCAGCCCACAGTGCCTTTCGAAAGGCCATTTCCGGTTTGGTGTTCTTGCCCCTGATTTTTCCCATGATCTTGGAGCGTTGGGGCGTTGTATAAAAACCAGATTCCTCATTGAAGCGAGGCACTTTAATTTTTTCCTTCTTGTATTCCATCCCAAGAAAGATAACTTTTTGACTTCATGATTGCAATAGCGGGAGAACTGTAATTCGTTAGAAGAATCTAGGGGATTTTATCTTCAAGACTTTTGGCATCAGGTGAAACCGGATGAAAAGTTCATGTGAGCCTGAATTATAATTGCTCACGTCCGTAATGGGGTAGTCATATGAATATCCTATATCAAACTCAGGAGAGATTCTAAAACCCAAAAGAGCACTGACCGAGTCGTCCCAACGATAGCTTGCCCCTACATTTAGCACCTCATTGAACAAAAAATTAAGGGACCCGTCAGCAATTAAGGGAGACCCATCAACATATTTTACATAGGCTGAAGGCTTAAACTTCAAAATGGGGCTTAACTGAAAAACATATCCTGTGATAAAGTAAAGGTGCATCCGGTCCTGACCAACAGTCTCTATGGTCTCATCATAATATTCGTTATAGAGCACATTGGGTGTTGATAGCCCCACATAGGCCTTATTTGTGTAAAAGAAAATCCCGGCGCCCAAGGAGGGTAAAAATTTCCCATTGATATTTTCATTGAAAAGAACATCAGGGTCTTTATGGATTCCCCTGGACCAATCCACCGAAAAATGTTTGCCCCCCGCCTTTAATCCGAACGATATGCGATGGCCTTTTCGGTTTATCACCAAGCTGTGGGAGAAATTACCATCAAAATAGGTTTCCTGAACGGGCCCCAGTTCATCCCGGACAATGGATAGTCCCAATCCACTAAAGAGCTTTAGGGGTGTGTCAAGTCCAAGGCTAAAGGTCCTGGGGGCTCCATCAATACCTACCCATTGGTCTCTGTAGAGTGCAATAAAGGACGGATAACCACGAGAGCCCGTATACCCCGGATTTACTGTCATGGTGTTGTACTGGTATTGGGTGTATTGTGGTTCTTGCTGGGCATGTCCCCATAAGTGGAACATTAGTATCATCCCAACAAACAACACAATTTCACACACTCCTGTTCTTTTCATACCTCCCCTATCTGGTTATGTACAACCAGCCTGTTTTTGGTTCAAGATCGGATCCTGACTCTCCCAGGTCCAAAATATAATAATAGGTGCCAACCGGGAGTTTTTCCTCGGCCCGCATGGTGGCCCTGCCATAGGAGGTGCCATCCCAATCGTTGTTGTAACCATGCTTTTCGTAAACTAGATTACCCCAGCGGTTAAATATTTTCAAATGATTATTGGGGTAGTGGTCAATGCATTGTATAAAGAACACTTCATTGGCACCATCCCCATTGGGAGAGAATTCATTGAAAACCAAAAGACAATCTTCTTCTTCTATCGTAACTTCTGCCTCAGACATATCATTGGATGGATTTGGATCCAATTGATCCATGGCCACCAAAGTCGCAACATTGGTATAGTCTGTCCCTTCCACTACGGTCACCTCCATGGTAAGTGTGGCTATTTCACCGGCAGTTAGGGCAGGGATATCCCAAGAATCCAAAGTAGGGTCAAAGGTACCATGGGAGGTATCCAAGGAATTAAGGCTATACCCATTGGGCAAGGAATCCTCCACAGTGATATTAGTGGCTGTAATGGCACCTTGGTTTTCAACAGACACGGTAAATGTTACGGTGTCTCCCAAGCGGGCCATAGCGGGCGATACTGTTTTTACTATATTGATATCCGCCTCCATTGAAGGGAGCGTATATTCGGCCTCATCGTCCTCATTGGGCATGTTGGGGTCATAGTTGTCCGGGGTGGAATTTGGATCGAACTGGTCCGAGGCGGTTACCTGTGCCACATTGGTATATTCCCCTGCTGTTCCCACGGGTGGGTTCACAACTGCATCATAGGTCAGGACAAGCTCTCCGGCCAACAGGGAAGCTATATTCCAGGTTATGACATTGCTGGCATAATTGCCGCCATGTGATATGGACGTTTGGTCGAGGGTATAGCCAGAAGGCAAAAGGTCTTCAATGATAATCCCGGTCGCTTCATTTGGCCCATCGTTCAAAAGACGAATATAAAATGTAACGGTATCCCCAACATTGGGAGCCGTTCCAATGATGCCCTTTTCCACACTTAGATTGGCGGCATTTACACCTACATCCTGTGTACTGTCCTCATCGTCCTCACTCTGATCCCCATCGTCATTATTGGGTGTGGAGTCTGGGTCAAACTGGTCCGATGCGGTGACCTGTACCACGTTGCGGTATTCCCCAGCTGTTCCTGTGGGGGCGTTGACCGTGGCCGTGTAGGACAGTTGTAGGGTGCCGGCAGGTACGTTTGCGATGTCCCAAGAGATGGTGTTCCCAGCCAGGGTCCCGCCATTTGAGATAGACCCTGTGTTGATGGTATACCCTTGTGGCACGACGTCCTCAAGGGACACGTTCGTGGCGCTGTCGGGCCCGTTGTTGACAATGTCGATGGTGAAGGTGACGGTGTCACCGGTATTCGGTGTGGTATCCGATATGTTCTTGTCTATGCTGAGGTCGGCGGAAATGACA
>JBFOLQ010000437.1:0-5882 GCA_040830145.1 Flavobacteriaceae bacterium
ATCACCGACCGATACATCGTTGAACTCCTTGACAAGGGCCGTCAAGGGGGACACCTCCGACAGGATGTCAAAGTCCGAGAGCACCTCCTGCCCCTCGATCGATACATCGAACACCCGGGCCCCGGCACCGTTGGTATTGGACACCCCATGGTACAGCTCCGCAAAGTGCAGCCGGATGTCGTAGGTGCCATTGGCAGGCACCGGGATATCGTACCCGAACACGGAGCCATAACGCTCCGTCTGGTAGATCTCATCACTGGTGGTCCCCTCTATGGGCTGGGCATTGGTATAGGTGGACCCACCATCGGAATATTGGTCGGCAATAAAGTTGTCACCTCCAAAAGTAATACCAGTCCCCCCAGCATTTATCTTCAACTCATCCAGTCTTGTAAATTTTTTATTAGTATTGGCCTGTATCGGTATGCCGGCGAGGTTCTCCACATTGTCCACCGTAAGGGTGTACTCCGTGCCCGACACCAGTGCCGAGGTGGTCAGCACCACCGTCATGCCATCGGCCGCCAGGGCCGCGCCCGATACCGTCACACCGTTGTCAAGGGAATAGTTCCCCACTACCTCAGCGGTGGCCTGCCCCACATACTCCGAAAAACGTACGTGCACCGTCGTGGCGTCCTGTGCCACCACATCGTACAGACCGGGGGCCGAGTTGTCATCCGAGACACCGGCACCAACGAACTCTATGTAGTTCAGGTCAAAGATGTCCTGCCCACTGCCCGTGAAGACAAAGTAAAGGTCGTTCTTGCCCCCGGGGTCCGTCAACGTGCCACTGACATGCGACCAGGTGTCAAGGCTCCCCGTGGCGGGGACCGATACCGTCGAGAGCAACGTGCCAGTGGGACCGCCCACGCGGAGCTCGATGTCCCCGCCGCCGGACTCCGAGGAAACATTGTACCTCACACCGGTGATGTTCAAAAGGTTACGGCCCTCAAGGACCAGGTAAGAACCATCGTCCACCCGCACCGCCTCACTGCCACCCTCCAAGGGGTTCGTGTTGGCAACCACCTCGATGCCCGACATCGCGTCATAGAACTCCGCCTCCTTGCGCTTGGGGTGCAAACGGATCTGGTCAAAGGACTGTAGGCCCCCACTGTCCGTGTGGTTCGCCCCCAGTACATAGAACAGGTCCATCTCACCCGAGATGTCATGGCCGTCATAGGCCAGGAAGAACGTCTTCTGGCAGCCATCGGTCGTGGATAGGTCGTGGAAGTGGTTCACGTGCCCCAGGGAGGGGACAACGTCGATGTCACCACAGGCCACCGCACCATCGTCCGCGTCCGTCGCCGACACCTCAAGGTCTATATCGTCGCCATGGCCCACAAGGCCACCGTCGGGAGGGGACACAAAAGTGAACACCGTGGCACTGTTGCCCGCGTATACCGTGACGTTCGCGACACCCACGCCCCCGTTGCCGTCGCTAACCCGCAACTGTGCGTTGTAGGTCCCCGCAACACCGTAGGTATGGCTGGGGTCCTCCGCTGTGGAGTCCACATCAAAGCCCGTCCCGTCAAAATCAAAGTCCCACTCGTAGCCCAAAGGGTCACCGTCAAGGTCCAATGTGCCATCGCTCGAAAAGTTCACCGCCAAGGGAAGGGCACCGTTGTTGGGGTCCGCACTCGCGTACACCGTAGGGGCACGGTTGGTCGATATCCCCGTATAGTCAAAACGGATCAGACGGCCCGTGCCGACATTACTGGGACAACAGCCGGCACCATAGGCCAAAACGTAAAGGTGCCCGTCAGGGCCCACCTTCATATCTATATAGCCGTCCTTGTTGTTGCCACTGCCCGGAAAGACCGATGCCGGCAACTGGTCGTTGGAGGTGATGTTCCCCTGGGCGTCCATCTTGACGGCCCAGACCTTGCTCGTGTTGAAGTCATAGTACAGAAAAGCACCGTCGAACTCCACAGGAAGGCGCTGCTGGCTCGTCTGTGCCGCGTCATGGTAGTAGCGCGGGCCCGCCAGATAGCACTTGTGGAAAAAATCAAGCCACGCAGGCTCGGCCGCCGGAAGGTCCTCGACCCCCGTGTTGTGGGTAGAGATGTTCTTCGGGTTCGCCGGATCGTTATAGTACGTGGGGCTCGCATAGGTGATAAGGTACGCATAGTCCGCAGAATCGGGGCCCGTCCCGTCGTCATCGGAGCCGTTGCCCGAAAAGTGCGGCCAGCCATAGTTCCCCGCCGACTTGGTCAGGTTGATCTCGTCAAGGCCAGCTGGGCCCTGCGCATTGGGACTGTTCCCGTCGGGGCCCACCTCCCCCCAAAAGAGCCAGTCGGTGTTCCCACTGTCAACGAAGATGCGGTAGGGGTTGCGCGCCCCCATAACATAGATCTCGTCCATGGTCAGCGCATCGCCGTCATTGTGGAAGAGGTTCCCCGTGGGGATCGTGTAGCTGCCATCGCCCTGCGGCGTGATCCGCAAGATCTTGCCCCGCAGGTCGTTCGTGTTCGAGGAGGTGTCCTCGGCACTGTTGCCCACATCGCCCTCGTTCAGCTTCGAATAGTTCCCGTGGTTGGTGTTGTCGCCAGTGGCTATGTAAAGGTTCCCCTGAGAATCGAAGTCCATGTCGCCCCCACTGTGGAAGATGTTGGGCGTGTTGCCGGTGTAGCTCCGCCGTACGGGCCACTCCAAAAGGACCACCTCCGAGAGCTCGTCAACATAGTCCCCGTTCACCGTGAAACGCGATACACGGTTGTACCCGTACTCGTGAACCGGCTCGGGACGGTCCGCAACCGCAACCACGTCAAGGGACGAATAGTGTAGGTAGATGTGGCCGTTGTTGCCAAAATTCGGGTCGAACGCGATGCCCAAAAGCCCCTCCTCGTACTCGTGGAAGACATCCAAAGTGCCCGCGCTCACCGTGACCTGCGTGTCCGGACGGTAGATGATCACCTCACCGTAACGGTCGATCAAAAAGATACGGCCGTCCGGGGAGAACTTGAAGTTCGTCGCGTTCTTAAGGTTGGTCACCAAATCGACCTTCTGGAAATCATCTGGGTACTGTGAATGGGCGTATGTCAATATCATAAACATACAGGCAAGGATAATCCTATCACAAATTTTCATTTGTCACAATTTTTTGTTCTCGTTCATTGTCATGCCCATAACGGATTACCACCAAACCTTTTTCCATCACATTCAGTCGATAGATGGAAAATCATTGGAATTGGAATTGGAATACACGCACCATGCATCACCAAAATAGTCGGTTTCATTACATGATGGGGCGTTGACATCGCACTGCCAATACAGTGCAAAATATACTCAGTAAATCAAAAGGGGAATAACAGTGATAAATATATCCGTTTTTTTCACTATCCAAAATCAAAAATGATTCTTTATCGTTCAACTACAGCCATATACGATATACGGTACCCATAGATGGCCCAATCGTACATCCAATTAAAAACACAGCACAAAAAAAGGGATGCCTTATCAGCATCCCTTTAACATCATTTTTCTTGGGAAAAATGTTAGTTCTTAACCATCAACTTTAAGATTACGGATTCTTCCCCGTTTAATCCCATGGTTATATAATACAATCCATCCCTCAGCGCCATAACCGGTATTTCGTATGAATTGGCCTCCACCATAATCTCCTGAAGTGTATAGGTTTCTATCAATCTTCCACTGGAGTCATGAAGATTGGCCCCCACAACAGAAACATCTTCGGGCATATTGATCATTTCTATCTTGGCCATCCCTTCCTTTGCTGGATTTTCCAATATGATTCCAACAATCTTATCCCCAAAATTGGTAACGGTAATACTGATTGTGGCTGAATGGGTCAATCCCCCACCATCTGTTACCGTTAAGGTGGCTGTATACACACCGCTGGATTGATAGGTATGTGTTGGATTTTGGGCCGAAGATGTATTATCATCCCCAAAATCCCAAGCGTAACTTACCACTTCCACATCATCTGTGGAATCTTCCCCTGAAAAGTTCACTTCCAATGGGGCCCTACCATTGGTAGGAGTAGCCTCGATAACGGCCACAGGAGGTTGATTGGTATTCTCGCTCACCACTATGGAAAGGGTTGTGGAATCCGTGGCATCACCCCCATCGGTCACGGTCAATTGAACCGTGAAGGTCCCTGCTGTATCATACGTATGGGTCGGGTTCATTTCGGTAGATGTATTGCCATCCCCAAAATTCCAGGCATAGCTTACAACACCCACGTCATCCGTGGAATCCTCCCCAGTAAAGGTTACCTCCAAGGGGGCCTCTCCCGTCATTGGGGTGGCTGAGGCCACTGCTGTTGGAGGTTGGTTAGCACTCTCCACTACTATGGAAAGGGTTGTGGAATCCGTGGCATCGTCCCCATCGGTTACGGTTAACTCAACTGTATATGTTCCCGCAGTACTATATGTATGGATTGGGTTCATTTCGGTAGATGTATTGCCATCCCCAAAATTCCAGGCATAACTTACAATCCCCACATCATCTGTTGAGTTTTCACCGGTGAACGTCACTTCCAAAGGAGCCTCTCCCGTCATTGGGGTTGCCGAAGCAACTGCTGTTGGTCCCTCATTGGAAGATGATACTGTTACGGTTACCTCATCATAGCCGGTTTCGTTGTCATCATCCGTTACGGTCAACCCAAATACATAGGTCCCCTCAATTAAACCTGACACCGCTAAATCCAAGGTGGTATCCCCCTGCAAGCTTGCCGTATTTGGACCACTCTCCTGCGTCCATTGATACGTCCAAGATTCCGATCCATCGGGATCAGAGGCTGTTCCATTCAGGGTCGTCGTACTTGTCGGCAACAAGATATTTTGGTCCTGCCCCGCATCCACAACCGGAGGTCGAAGTTCAAACACCTCTATACCTGACAGTTTTGGGAAGTTCTCCACGGCGGTCAAGACGATATTCAGAATCCCATCGTCCACTTCCACAAAAGTGAAGGTCTCAACCACTGCCGTAGCACTACCTCCCGCTGCTTCAATGATATCATACCCACTTACATCACTTCCTTCCACATTGATATTAAATACCCTAGATCCAACACCGCCACTAGCACCACCATCTGCCCCAAAATAAATTTCGGCAAAATGGAGTACCACTCTGTAATTTCCACTACCCACAGGTATTTGATAAATCAATCCACCGTTGGAAGTACTAAATCTTTCGGTCTGGTACAAGGCATCATTTTCAGTATTCGCTATAGCAATCGTATTACTATTTATCGCTCCCCCAACAAAATGTTGATCGGCAGACCATACCTCATCACCATAGGTGATTTCAGGGCCTCCCGAGTTGATTCTGATCACAAAGGGGGCCGATTCTACGGTTACGGTAACCTCATCATAACCTGTTTGGTTCTCATCATCTGTAACTGTCAATCTGAAAACATACGTTCCTTCCACCAAATCAGAGGCCGTAAGATCATCTGTGGAGGCTCCTGACAACGTTGCCGTGTTCGGACCACTTATCTGCGTCCAAGCATATGTCGTGATATTTCCGCCATCTGGATCTTCCCCGTTACCATCCAATGTAATGGTGTCATTTGGCAATGTAACTTCTTGGTCATCCCCAGCGTAGGCAATGGGAGACTTATCACTATCAGTCACATTAAATACCTCTATACCATTTATTTTAGGTGAATCAACCACTCCGGTCAAAACTATGGTCAAAGATCCGTCAGATACGGTAATATTGGTGAAATTCTCAATAATGGCAGTTGCTGCGGCCCCAGCTTCAGCGATGATATCATAATTGGTCAGGGTAACCTGGCCTCCCTCAATATCAACATTGAAAACTCTTGACCCAACACCTCCTTCTGCGCCTCCTGTCATAACACCGAAATATATTTCAGCAAAATGGAGGTTGATATCAAAGGTGCCATTGGATACGGGAATCTC
>JBFOLQ010000438.1:0-11339 GCA_040830145.1 Flavobacteriaceae bacterium
AAACCACCGGATTCTATAGCCTTTTCTGATTGGTAGGTATTGTAGCCAATGGTCTTGCGGATTTGATTGAGTTTTTCAGGATCTTTTTCCAATCGTAACCAAAGACTGAAGCGATCGCGATGGCGTTGCTCGAATACATTGTCAAAAATGAAATTTACCGAAAATGAGAATAGAATGGTCAAGGCCACTACCACGGCAAGGGGAATAATGGGGACTTTGTTCTTTTTCTTGCGGAGCATCAAAAAAAGCCCTACCAGTAAAAGGAGCCCAATGGATACCCAAACCGTCCCAAACTTCAGGGAGGTTACAAAAATAAGGACTGCCAATAGACCAATGACCAGATAGTATAGGGGAAGTCCCTCACGGAAAATGACAAGGGCCAGGGAAAAAAAGACCAAGGCACTTCCAGGGTCCGGTTGGGGAATGATCAAGATTACAGGAATCAATATAATCAACAGGGCATACAATTGATCCTTTCTTCTTTTAATGTCAGTCTGTATATCGCTCAGGTACTTGGCGAGTGCCAAGGCGGTGGCCACCTTGGCCAATTCCGAGGGCTGTAGGTTAAAAAAGCCCAGATTGTACCAAGAAGTGGCTCCTCCAACGGTCTTTCCAAAAAGAAAGAGCCCCAATAACAAGATTATGGAGCCTACGTACAAAATCCCAGAGAAGCCGCTGTACATATTGGCCCGTAAGAAAAAAATGAGCACAATGGCAAAAAGTGTCACTCCAATAAAAAAAAGCTGTCTGCCATGCAGTGTTCCAAAATCAAAAATGGAAACACTGGAATCTTGAAAGGTGGTGGAGTAGATACTGATCCAACCTATGGCGTCCAAAAGTAGGTACACTATTACCGAAAGCCAATCTATACGCCTAAGGGAGCTTTTACCAGGCATATTCGTTGATCTTGAATTTATCCCCACTATAAGGCTTGGCGTACTCGTGTTCCAAGGTCTTTTCCAGCATTTTTTTCTCTAGATCCTTACGGGAAATTTCGCCCTTTAAATATTTCTCTATCATAAGGGACGCAATGTGGCCAGCGTACCTTGAGCCATAATAACCATGCTCAATATACACTGACAGGGCTATCTTGGGATTGTCAACGGGGGCAAACGCAACAAAGACACTATGGTCGGTCAGTTGTGTTTTGACACTGTCAATAATGGCAAAGTTCTCCACAGTGCCCGTTTTTCCTGCTATTTCTATGCCGGGAATCCGCACCCCCCTGGCGGTGCCATATCTATAGACATTGGCCATCCCCTCAATGACAGGTTCAAAATGCTCTTTGTCTATTGTCGTATGCTTGGGTTCCGTGAAATCAGGGATGTTTATTTCCTTGCCATCTATTTTTTTGAGTACGTGTGGCGTGTAAAAATGACCTCTGTTGGCAATGGCTGCGGTCATATTGGCCAATTGCACGGGAGTTACCAATACTTCACCTTGGCCAATGGAATTGGATATGATATAACTGGAGGCCCAACGATTGTCACCGTACCACTTGTCATAAAAAC
Organism: Flavobacteriaceae bacterium; assembly: GCA_040830145.1. GTDB lineage: Bacteria > Bacteroidota > Bacteroidia > Flavobacteriales > Flavobacteriaceae > JBFOLQ01. Next base: position 1,512 of record JBFOLQ010000438.1, read on the forward strand.
CCTTGCCGGGGATAAAACCCTTTCTGCCCGTGGGGAGGTCATACCCTAGATAGTTGCCCAATCCGAAGCTCTTGACATGTTTTTCCCAAGCGTCCATACCCTCGTCCGTCGTGTCATATTTATCGAATATTTTTCGAAATGTACCTGCAAAATAGGCATTGCAAGACCTGTAGATGCCTGTGTTCATGTCACGTACGCCCCCACCACAATGACATCCCCTTTTTCGTCTACCGACATAAAAACCATTATAACAGGTGAATTTGGTCTGTGGGCTGATAGTGCCTTCCTGTAAGGCAATAAGGGCGTTGAGGGCTTTAAAGGGCGATCCGGGAGATCCCTCAGCCAGAATCGATCGATCGTACAATGGCTTGGCTAAACTATCATTGTGTAATTGGGTATAGTTTGTGGAGCGTTTTCTGCCTACCAAGAGGGACGGGTCATAGGTAGGGCCTGATATCATGGCAAGAATCTCCCCGGTGGCCGGCTCCAGCGCTACAATACCGCCCCGTTTGCCTACCATTAAACTTTCCCCATATTCCTGTAGGGTCTTGTCCAAGGTCAGGGTTATCTCTGACCCCCGTACGGGAAGTGTGTCCAAACTACCGTTTTTGTACGGACCTATATCTCTATTGAAACGGTCTTTTTGTATGAGTCGCACTCCTTTTCGTCCCCTGAGGACTTCTTCGTATTGCTTCTCCACCCCTTTTCTTCCCGTAAGCTCTCCCTGTCTATAATATGGATTCTTGCGAATCTCATATTCACTTACCTCGCCGATATAACCCAGCACGTTGGCCGCACTTTTAGTGTCGTAAAAACGCAGGGAACGTTTTTGGATATAAAACCCTTGAAAATGGCGCATTTTTTCCTGTAGGCGGGCATAGTCTTCCTTTGAGAGTTGATGTACCAATACAGAGGGTAATCGGGTAGAGAAACCCCTGGCTTTTTCCAAGGTCTTGATAAAGCGTTCCTTGGTAATCCCCAAAAGACCGCAAAACTCCAGCGTATCCAAGGACTTTACTTCCCTAGGAATGACCATGACATCATAAGAAGGATCATTCCCCACCAATAGCTTTCCGTTCCGGTCATAGATATAACCCCTTTCAGGATATTCATATACGGTTTTTATTGCCGGATCCTCCATGATTTGGTCCGGGGAAAAACGAAAAAGCTGTAAATAGGAGAGCCTACCCAAAAAGACAATCCCAACAATGATGATAATCGATGATAAGAGAAATCTCCTCATTATTTTCAGTACTGAACAGGGAGGCCAATAGGGTACTCAAAATCAATGTGGCAATGCCTATTGACATAACCTTTTTGAATATTAAAAGTACGTTTGTCAGGCTAAAGACCTCCAATGTAAAATAGACACCATGGTGCAATAATATCAATAACGCCAAAAAAGTCATTTGTTGTGCCCTTGTGGCATTCCCGAGCCTAAAGTTCTGAAATTCGTAGCTCACACCAAAGACAAAACGCATAATGGCCGGCCTAAAATAGGCAGCGGTGGTCAAGGCAGCGGCATGTAGTGCCAGCGTATCGGAGAAAAGATCAATGGTAAATCCCAACAAAAAACTTGTTAGGAGCAAAATGGGCCTATTCTGTTTTACGGGATACCAGTACAACCACATGATATAAATAAAGGGGTTGATGAACCCAAAAAAGTTGAGCTTGTTGAAGATCAATACCTGTCCGAGGACCAGAATGACAAACCGAGCCGTGAGGACGAAATAAATATTATTGGGCATTCTCCTCGGTTTTGGCTTCCAACTCAATTATCTCTTCCCGGTCCTTGTTCTGTACTATGTAGACCGCATTCAGGTCGGTCATGTCATTAAAAAGGTCTACCACGATGGTATAAAAGCTTTGGGAGGTATCAAAGTCATAGGTTTTGACGACGCCGATAGGGACATTCTCGGGAAAAATGCTGCTCATGCCCCCTGTGACGATGGTATCACCGATGGTCAATGGGGCCAGTTTGGGAATATCCACCAATTGTACCTCATCGTATGATTGGCCATTCCACACCAATGAGCCAAAATGGTTGGTATGTAGCAGTTTTGCATTGATGTTTGAACGTTCGTTCAGGATGCTTTGAACGGTGGCATAGCGGTTGGAGGTGCTTTCAACAATACCGATGATCCCTCGGTGCGATATTACCCCCATATCTACCTGGATTCCATCTTTTACGCCCTTGTCTATGGTAAGATAGTTTCGGTTACTGGCATAACTGTTTTTGATGATGTGGGCCGTACTTATGGTGTATTGCAATTGGACGGAATCGATTTGGACCGAATCACTTTCCCTTAGATTGTACAGAACTTGTCTAAGCCGCAGGTTTTCTTCCAAAAGTTTTTGGTTTTTCCCATCGAGGTCAAAATAGGTGTCAATGGTATTGGATGCGTTATAGACGCTTCCTGAAATCCAGTTGGCCGAATTGAAGTATTTTGATTGGTGGTAGGAGTGCGAGCCAATGGTAAGGGCCAAGGAAATCGACAACAAAAAAATGTAGAAGAGAAAGTCCCTATACCGGATGATAAAATTGACTATCTGCTGCATCCACCTATACTTTTTTTGGCCGGTAAGCGATTGACGGCCTGTGGCCGGTTATTTGATGAGAATGCTCTTGTAACGCTCTAGGTTTTTTAGCGCAATTCCCGTTCCCCGTACAACCGCCCTAAGGGGATCCTCGGCGATATAAACAGGGAGGTCCGTCTTTTGTGAAAGACGCCTGTCAAGGCCACGTAACATAGACCCGCCCCCAGCCAGATAAATACCTGTATTGTATATATCGGCAGCTAGTTCGGGAGGGGTTTGGGAGAGGGTCTCCATAACGGCATCCTCAACCCGTAAAATCGATTTGTCCAATGCCTTGGCAATCTCTCTATAGGAAATCATGACCTGTTTTGGTTTTCCTGTCAAGAGGTCCCGCCCTTGTACCGATCGTTCATCGGGGGGCGATTGCAGGTCCTCAATGGCCGATCCAATTTCAATTTTTATGTTCTCCGCTGTGCTCTCCCCAACATAGAGGTTGTGTTGGGTACGCATATAGTAAATAATATCATTGGTGAACACATCACCGGCAATTTTGACCGATTTGTCACAGACGATACCTCCCAGGGCAATAACCGCAATTTCAGTGGTACCACCCCCTATGTCCACTATCATATTGCCTTTGGGCTGCATAATGTCCAGGCCAATACCAATGGCTGCGGCCATGGGCTCATGGATGAGGTAGACTTCTTTCCCGTTTACCCGTTCGGCCGATTCCTTTACGGCGCGCATCTCCACTTCCGTAATGCCAGACGGAATACAAATGACCATCCGCAATGCCGGGGGGAACCATTTCTTTTTGAGGGCTGGGATGTTCTTGATGAACATATTGATCATTTTCTCCGATGCATCAAAATCGGCTATGACCCCATCCTTCAAAGGCCTAATGGTCTTAATGTTCTCATGGGTTTTGCCTTGCATCATGCCGGCTTCGCGCCCCACGGCAATGATTTTGCCTGTGAGTCGGTCCCTGGCTACGATGGACGGACTATCGACCACTACCTTATCTCCATGAATGATCAGGGTATTTGCCGTACCCAAATCAATGGCGATTTCTTCGGTCAAGAAATCAAAAAATCCCATATGCTACAGTGTTGGTAAAATTCGACGAACGGTACTTTTCATCGACAAATGTAACAAAATGACTTCAATGCTTAAAATGACGTGTGCCCGTCATGACCATGGCCATGTCATTCTCATTACAAAAGTCGATGCTGAGCTGGTCCTTAATGGATCCCCCAGGCTGTATTACACTTACTATACCGGCCGTGTGGGCAATCTCCACACAATCGGGAAAGGGAAAAAAGGCATCACTGGCCATGACTGCCCCATTTAGTCCAAAATTGAATGAATTGGCCTTGTGCACTGCTTGGTTTAAGGCATCTACGCGAGAGGTCTGGCCCGTACCACTGGCACATAATTGCTTGTTCTTGGCCAATACAATGGTATTGCTCTTGGTATGCTTGCAGATTTTGGAAGCGAACAGTAAATCTTCCAATTCTTGCTCACTTGGCTTTTTATCGGTTACATAGGTGAGTTCCGAAAGTTGATCCGTCTTGGTATCCTTATCTTGTACCAAGAGACCGTTCAGACAGGTACGTATTTGGGTTTGTGGCAGCCCCACGGGGTTTTGCACCAAGATAATACGGTTCTTTTTGCCCTTTAAAATATCTAGGGCCCCATCCGTAAAGCTGGGGGCAATGACCACTTCACAAAATAGTTTGTGTATTTCTGTAGCGGTGGCCTCATCAATTTGGGTATTGGCAATTAAAATACCCCCAAAGGCAGATATGGGGTCACCGGCCAGGGCATCCAGATAGGCTTGCCCAATGGTGGGCCTTGTGGCAAGGCCGCAGGCATTGTTGTGCTTCAAAATGGCAAAGGTGGGGTCGTCATCCCTAAATTCCCCCATGAGGTTAACGGCAGCATCCACATCCAATAGATTGTTGTAAGAGAGCTCCTTACCGTGCAATTTGGTGAACATGGCCTCAAAATCCCCAAAGAAATAGCCTTTTTGGTGTGGGTTTTCCCCATAGCGCAATTGACGTCCTTTGCGTTCACTTATCTTTAAGGTCGCTGCATCCCCATGGTTAAAGTAATTGAAGATGGCGGTATCGTAATGGCTTGAGATATTGAAGGCCTTAGTGGCAAAATGCTTGCGTTGTTCCAAGGTGGTGGCCCCATTTCCCTCCGAGATAATGTCGAGAAATTCTTGATAATCCTCCATAGAGGAAACACAAAGGACATCTTTAAAGTTTTTGGCTGCTGCCCTAATCAGGGAAATGCCCCCAATATCTATTTTTTCAATAATGTCCTGTTCCGAGGCTCCGGATGCCACGGTTTTTTCAAAGGGGTAGAGGTCCACTATGACGATATCAATTTGCGGAATATCATATTCCACAAGTTGGGCCACGTCCGATTCGTTTTCCTGACGGTTCAAAATACCTCCAAATACTTTTGGGTGTAGGGTCTTTACCCGTCCTCCCAAAATAGAGGGATAGCTTGTCAGTTCCTCAACGGGTACCACTTCAATACCCTGTTCGCGTATGAACTTTTCAGTGCCCCCGGTGGAATAAAGGGTCACCCCAAGTGCGTGGAGTTTTTTGACGATGGGTCCCAACCCATCTTTATGAAACACTGAAATTAGGGCGGATTGGGCCTTTTTGTTACTGCTCATCTTTGTTTGCTTTGGACGGTTTTTGAAGAGCACAAAATTACTCCATAGCGCCCCAAGAAATCAAGTTGGGTTAGCAACAAAACCCATAAAGTTTTAAAGAACCAGTGCCACTTGTGCACAGACAAACTCCAAAAAACGCTCGTCAGCATCTGTAAAGGGGTCCAAGGTGTTTGAGTCAATGTCTATCTGCCCTATATTCCTTTCCCCTTTAAAAATGGGGATTACGATTTCTGATTTTACCGTAAGGCTACAGGCAATGTAGTTGTCTTGTGCCTGTACGTCCGGTACCACAAAATTTTGGTTGCCCACGGCGACCTGTCCACAGATGCCTTTTCCAAATGGGATGGCGGTATGGTCCGTGGGCTCCCCGGTAAAGGCCCCAAGGTTCAGCACCTTATTCCTGTGATCGGCAAAGTAGAAGCCCACCCAATCATAATGGGGGACATTGCTTTGGAGGAGATTACAAATTTGTTGCATTTTATGATCGGCGGAAAGGCCTTTTTGACCTATAATGGTCTCTATTTGGGGATACAGGGCTTCAAACATTTCACATCTTTTATGGCAGTGGCAAAGCTCTGAACTTTACGGGAGTTGTCAAAATATTGTTCTATTTGGAGATTCCAATTCCTACTGGGGCTGAGTTAGGTCAAGTGTTATATCCCTTGTCATGAAATGACCATTTCCATTCCAACCCTCCACGAAGATGGATAATCTATCAAGGCCGTCATTGGGAATGTTTATCGCCATGGTACCTTTTTCATTTCCCAATAGAAGGGGATACCATGCCACAATTCCAAAGTTTTTGAATACCATGCTATGTGTGGAAAGGTAATGGGGTCTTGTGAATTCCTCCGGGTAATCATATCCCGATGTTACATTATATTTCTTGGTGACCTGTAAATGGTAGGGGGTCTTCTGAAGGCCATAGGCCTCTTTGGTCATCACAACAAAGATTCCATTGCTACACTTGAAAGAGCCGCTATTGAAATAGATCTCGTCAATCATTTCCATTCGTAAGTCTGAAAATTCCATGATATATCCAGAGGACCTGCCATTTACCACAACTGCGGGAAAGGTATAGCCACAGCCTATTTTTGCCAATTGTGGAGATCCCGCCCTTCGGGGATCTTCATAATGGATGTCTACAAAGATAGGGGCGTATCCCTGCCTAATAATAAAATCCTCCAGTGTTTTCAGCCCCGGATGTGAATCTGGTCTAAAACCATAATAGTCCTTGAATAAATCCTGGTACTTTAATTTTTTTTGGACCACGGTGACCTCTTCAAGTTCAACAATCCGTTTGGGAGGATTGGAAATGGTTTTCGTCTTTGCGGCTTTCGGATTTTCCCTTTCAACTTTTTTGGGGACATACCTGTGCCTAAAATAATGGGGTCTGGATTGGGAGTGAATCGCAAAATATCCTTTCACAGGGTTCCCCTCCTTGGTAAGCAATGTAAACAGAAGGTCGCTCTTTTTGGACACCAGGATATTTTCAAATTTGAAAGAACCTGTATTCGAGACTTTCGTTGTCATGAAAAGTCCGTTTTCCGGGGAAAATAATAGTACAGCTAGGGAATCCTTTGTTGGGCCTTTGGCATTTACGTGCCCCAATATGGTTGAATTGGGGGATGCCTCTACGGGGATATGCAAATTGGGATTCAAAAGGGTTGGCCATTTATATTTAGGTTCTGCAAAGAACATGGCCCGGTCCAGATTGTACACATCCTTGTTGCTCGTTATATCAATATCCTTTAAGGCCTGCCATTCCCCATCCTTGAAATAAGGGGCCAGAATGGTTGTGAAGAACATATTCTTTCGCAAAGGTTCCGGAAGATGTCCTTTGGGTCGAATGGAAAGACTCAGTCTTGGGGGGGTCTTTGTTGATGGGCTTTTGCCTGTCTTCCAAAAAATCCTAATGGAGTCGCCATGCTGAACGGCCCGTACTATTTGTGGTTTTTGGGGGAAGGAAGAGGGCTCTTTATAGAAATGGCGTTCTGCAAGGATGGTATTTTTTCCTTGAATCAAGGTAAGGCCATTGATGCCTGGATAAATGATGTCGTAGGGGAGTATGACCTGATTGTTGGCACGGGAGGGATTCTTCAAAGGAAAGGGAACCATGTTTCCGTCCTTGTGTAGCAATAGCACCAATGAATCTCTCCTGTGTGGAGTATACCCATTGGTGTGTATGCCAATGTTTACTTGTTTTTTATTGGGGTTCTTGTCAACCGAAATGGAATATCCATGGGTCACGGGTTTGGGTATGGCCAGAGAGGTCCTGGATGCACCGTAAAAAACCTTTATTTCCAAAGTTTCCCTCTTGGATGGGACCAGGGAAAATACGCCGATTCCCAACGCATCAATGGCAATATCCCGGATTTTCTGTCCAGAGCCCTTGAATAGGCCCACGGAGTCCGGGATGAAAGGATTTCCCTTGTTGGTCCATAGCCTTACCGCGCAGGTTCCGAACACATTTTCAATCAGTTGGTTTCCTTCAATTTTGAGAGATACGTTGACAGAATCCGATTTATATCCGTTCTCTTCTTGATGGACTGGATTGAAACCGGTATTCAGATCTACCACCTTTATGGGATATACAGAGGAATCATCTTCTTCAAAATACGGCATGGCTGCGGTATACGCCTGCAAAAAATATGGCCCTGCTTCAAGGGTCCCATCAAGGAAAAAATTATTATGGCCCGCGTCAGGGGCGTATAGTACGGTTTTGGAATCAATGACCTCCCCTGCGGTGTTTAAAAGGTCAACATACACATACTCACTTTCCTGACTGACCGCATTTTTGGTTTGGTTATATACATAGGTGGCAAACCAGATAGGTTCCCCTTTTGTGAAGACGGTTTTGTTCAAATGAAGGTGTACCGTCTTGCGATCGGATTGAAAATAGTCTTGATACACAGTGTATATCGCGTTCTCCTGTCCTCTTATTTCTGCCCCCAAGAGGCCTAGGAAAATGAGGGTTCCGAAATAGAGCCGAAATGTTCCATTGTGGAGCATATCCTAAAAATAACGGATTTTGGGGGATTCCAATTATTGACGGTCCCGAATTCATGGCTTTCCACCATGCTTACAGAATCCAGGGCCAGTTAATCTAACGTTAAAGCATTTCATGTGGGTACAATAGCCCTTATTTTTGTGTTTAAAAGAAGACCTATGTTGATTGAACCTATCAATGAGATAAGGCGAGCCTTTGTGCTGATGGTTACTTTTCTTTCATTGTTGAATGTCTGGGCCCAGAATGAAAATGGGAATAATCTTGACCAAGAAAAACGTTTTTATAAGGATGAAAGGGATGGAAACGTATATGAAACGATTTTGCTAAATGATTTAAGATGGTTCAAAGGTAGTTTGCGATATGTAAGTGAAAGAAGTTTTTTTAGAAACAAAGACAGTGTTTCAAATGCCAATTTTTATGCTCATTTAGAGGCTGAAAATGTATGTCCATCAGGTTGGAGATTGCCTAACTTTGAGGAATGGAAGAAATACATCCTATTTATCGAAAAACACCAAAACGCCTCAAAAACAAAGATTAAGTCCACAGAGAACAGTTTCAGATATCGTTCCAAGGACATAGATTTCTATAGTAAGGACAATCCTTTGGACGTTCAAAGGATTGGCAGAGTGGAAAAAGGACAGTTAATCATGTTTTCTGGTTCTGATTATTGGGTTGAGGGTGCCAAGAATGAATTGACACATGTTCATTTTCTCGGTCCAGGTTTTGTCAATATCCACAGCCATACGGAAGATGTTTTTGAAGATAATGAAGTATTGCGTATGTTTAAGGTGAAGTGTGTCTGTGAAAATGACAATTAATGATATGAAGTAACACGTATCGTGAAGTATCGACTTTTACAATATGGGGCTGGTTTCATGGCCATTTTGGTCCTTGCCTCCACCATTTCCTGGACTGTGGGCAAACACTATTGTATGGGCCATTTGGTGGAAGTGACCTGGTTTTCCACTACCGGTGGTTGTGAAATGGAGTTGATGGGGAACACCGACGATATGGACTCCATGGATTGTTGTGATGACCAACAGTTGGTCATAGAAGGTCAGGATAACTTGCAACAGGCCGTTGAGGGCCCCGATGTTGGCCAACAACCTTATATGGCGATGGCGCTTGGCCAAACTGATTTTTCTTCATGGAGCTACCTTCGGCAATATGCGGTTCCCCATAATGAATATCCACCTCCCTTATTGGTCAAGAACATACAGTTATTTGATGGGATTTTCTTGATTTGATTTTATCAATCCAGACCGGTGCGTCGGTACGGACTTCTGTCCATGGGGATTGTAAAGTTGAACCAAGAAAACAAAAATGATCACAAAAACATATACGATACATGGGATGACATGTGAAGGCTGCAAGGCTTCGGTCACCCAAAAATTATCTGAATTGCAAGGTGTCGGGGAGGTAACGGTGGACCTTGTGGAAGGGGAGGCGCACATCACTTCGAATGCTCCCCTTAATGTAGTGGAACTGCAACGGGCATTGCCCAGTACATATGCTGTTTTGGAACAGCATAGGACCATCGGTGCCATCGCCAAAGAGGATGGCCCCCCATCAAAATGGAAACAATTAC
>JBFOLQ010000439.1:0-3331 GCA_040830145.1 Flavobacteriaceae bacterium
ACATGGCCGTTGTGCAATATTTTCACCCTATCACCATCTACATATTCATGGTCGCGGCATACCACGCCCACAAACTTGGCGCTGCTTTTCAAGTCACCAAGGTACATATCACCAAAGCGCTCGTTGGCCTTGCCCTCTCCTTTATAGCGTCCTATTCTAGGGTCAATCTTTAAATCATGCCCCGCCTGTTTTAAATCTTGCCCATACGCCATGTTTACCTGGTTTTGTCGAGGATCTTCAAGATTTATTTCAGGTTTGTCATCAAGCACCGATGGGATGTTGAGCGAGGTGCCTTTTGATTTTTTCCCAGAGGGGTCTACTTTATTGGCCGGTTCGATCTTCAAGGGTTTTTGGGTAGGAAGGTCGGTTTGGGCGTACCCGAAAAAGGTCACCGCAAAACACGATATAAAAAGGTAGAAACCTTGTATTTTCATAGCAAAATATGATGATTTGGTCAAATAAAGATAACAATTACCCTGCCAGAAACAGGTTAAACCGGTGTTAAATTGGTTGAACTGCCCATACTCTGATCAAAAACCGGATGAAATTTAGGTGCATGATGTTTTCAATGTCTCCGGTGCTATATCCCCTTTTGCGTAAGAGGGAAGGGATTTTTTGAAGGTCGGCTATGGTATCCAGATCATGGGGACTTTGCTCCGTGCCAAAGGCACCATCCAGGTCAGAGCCGATGCCTACATGTTCAGAATTTCCTGCCAATTGGCAGATATGGTCAATATGGTCCACGACATCCCCTAAGGTGACTCCCATATCCTTCGGGGTAGATTTGCCCCGTATCCAATTGGGGGCCAGCATCCAGGCATCCAAAGCAACCCCTATGACCGCTTTTCGGTTGATGAGCTCAAGAAGTTGTTTGTCTGAAAACTGTCGCTCATTGGGCACCAGCGCCCTGCAATTGTTATGACTGGCCCATATGGGGCCGTGGTAATGCTCCATGGCTTCCCAAAAGCTTTGGTCGCATAAATGGGTGGCATCCAAAATAATGTTAAGGCGTTCCATTTCCCTCAATAAGGTTCTGCCCCGTTGGCCGAGTCCCCCAATGGAATCGGTGCCATGGGCATATGTTCCTGGACCGTAATGTGCAGGCCCCAATGCTCTGAGCCCCTGCCCATGGGCTTTTTCCAAATGTTCCATACTGATGATGGAATCGGCCCCCTCCAAACTCAGGATGTACCCAATGGGCTTATTTCCCTTGGGAGCCTTCCATAATTCAATATGATGGTTCAATTGATCCAGATTACCTATCTGAACCATTTCACCTGCTGTTTCCATGGCCCTATACCATGCCAACTGCCCTTGGGTCTGTGCCCATGCCTGGAAGGGAGAGTGCCATCCAGGCAAAGGGTTTCCCTTTTTGGTATACCGTGCGATTTGGGTGGCCACGCATAGGCCAATGTCCCCCTGGCGCATGGCTTCCAAGGTAACGGTATTCTTTCCCCGATCGGGCTTGTCCATCAATCCCTTTTCACAGGCACGCACTTCCCCAACGGACCATCTAAGGTCCCTATTCCATTCCATGGCATTCATGGCCAGGTCCAAATGGGCATCGAAAATAAGTGCCATCTAAGAGACTATTCTGAAATTTATCAATTGTTTTTTTACGCTTCTTTTTTCACGGAACTTTGTTGAAATTAGTAACCGTAGCACTGCTATGCGTACTAATTTTGCCTCGTTCCACATTAAAAATAACCTATAAAGAATTCCAATCATAAACTTCAAAACAGTCTCTACTTTATATGGTGATTTTTTGGTTTCTCGCCGCTACGGACCATGTTCCGGTAGCTTCTCCATCAATGATTGTGGTTACATGCCCATATTTCGCCACCGTTGGGCAAATGTGCATGGGAATGGCATAGATGATATCCCCTATCCTATAGTCATTGGCCTGTTCGCAGGATACTACCAGATGCTCCTCACTCTGACCAATTTGTGAGGTGTTTTTCAAATTTAGGAATTGTACCCTGGGTAGGGGCATCTCAGGGGCCAAGGACTTATGGCCAAGGTCTAGGCATAGGATATTTTTATTGGGTTTGCTGATGATTCGCGATAAGAGTACAGCTGCCGGTAAAAAGGGCATGTCAGGAAAGTCACCCCCATATCTGGCGTCCCACAAGAGCGCAGTACCTGGCCCAAGCTCCACATTTTTTCGTTGGGCATGGACAGGAAAGGAAGGGGAACCCCCTGCCAAGATGTTTACGGCCCCAACCCCTTCTTCCCCTTCAATTTCACCGATAAGCTTGGTGACTTGTTGAAAGGCTTCATCTGAATGTTGTTTCCGAAGGGAAAAGTCGGGCTCCCGAATATGGCCATCATATACGTGGAGGCCCCTGATTTGTAGATGGGGATTGGCGTTGACCATCATATAAAGCTCCTTGGCCCCACTATCGGGAAGGATGCCACTTCGGTCCATACCATTGTTGATATCCACCCATAGGCCAACCACCGTATTTTTTGAGGCGGCCATTTTTGAGATGTCCTGTACGGTCTGTGGGGTATCGGCCAATGTGGAGAATGTTACCGAGGGGAAGGTTTTCACTAAGGTGAAAAAACGTTCTATGTCGGGGCCAACCGGCTGCATGGCCAAAAGCACATCCTTTGCCCCACACTTTCCCAGTAATTCGGCTTCGGCTATGGTGGCACATTTGAACTTGGAGATACCTTGGTCCAATTGCATTTGAATGATTTCGGCCATTTTATGGGTCTTCACATGGGGCCTCAAACGTTGGGTTCCCCCAGCGATTTTAATCATTGTTTTGATGTTTTCCCTTATCCTGTCCGGGTAGACCAATAAAGAGGGGGAAATCAACTGTGCCGCATTGGTTGCGGTATACCAATTAGTGTTATTCATTTTTTTATGCTGGATGTAGTTCAAACATAGCCTCGATTTCAACGCGAATGTTTCCTGGGAGCATCATGCCCACGGCACTGCGTACGCCCACCCCGTTATCAGGACCAAACACTTCTGCCATGAGTTCACTGAAGCCATTGATCACCAAGGGATGTTGTCCAAAATCGGGAGTGCAATTTACCATTCCCAAGACTTTAATGACCCGTTTTATCTTGTTCAAATCCCCAAAATGGGTCTGTATGGTGGCAAGCATGGTAAGACCTACTTGCCGTGCCCCCGATTTGGCCTCTTCCAAAGACAGGTCGTCCCCGGCACGGCCTACCATGAGGCTACCATCAGGTTTTACGGGCCCTTGGCCCGAGACATACAAAAAGTGATCCACCACCAATACCGGTTTGTACACACCCGCTGGGGGTGGGGCAGGAGGGAGTACCAGCCCCAATTCCTTGATTCGTTCTGAGATGG
>JBFOLQ010000440.1:0-4111 GCA_040830145.1 Flavobacteriaceae bacterium
AGTATGCACCAACGACCAGAATGATACGGTGCTGGATTCCCGTAACTACGCCGAAAATTCAAATCTGCCCACCACGGATCCAAAACGGATGGCATTGGATAAGGCCACGCCACACTACAATACCCCAATAACGGTCATATTGGATTCCTTGGGACGTGAATTTCGGGTGGAACAACTGAAAGAGGAAGACGGGGTCCCATTGATCACCCATACCGAATTTGATGGTTTGGGGAATGTCCTGAGCCAAACCGACCCACGCCAATTTACATTAAACCAATCGCGTGGTCAGAATGATCAGGTACATAATTTTAGGTACACCTATGACCTAGCGGGCAATGTGTTAAAAACCGTTGGCCAGGATGCAGGAACCACCTATGGCCTTATCAATGTAAAAGGGAATCCACTATATACCTGGAATGCCAGGGAGTATAGAACCAAGGTAATTTATGATGTACTACATCGTCCATTGGAGACCTTGGTGGAAGGGCCTGAACTGCAGATCACGGCCCAAAAAATTGTCTATGGTACCGACCGCTCCAAAAACCAAAATGGACAAGCCATCATCTCTTATGATCAATCGGGTAAATCTGAAAATCTGCTATTTGATTTTAAGGGGCAATTAGTACATGGCACCAAACAAATCTGTTTGCAGTATACATCAGAACCAAACTGGGCCGATGAAAACTCAGTTGCCTTGGCACCGGAAATCTATACTTCCAAAATGGAGTACGATGCGCTTGGCAGGATTGTCAAAGGTGTATTGCCCGATGGCAGTGTGCAGCTGCCCCAGTACCACCATATTGGTTGGTTAAAAGGTGTGGAAGTACGGCTTCGGGGAGCCGTTTTTGGTACAAGCTCCACTGAAGATCCAACGGTATTTGTTGAAAACATTACATACGATGCAAAGGGACAACGAAAACATATCCGCTACGGTAATGGGGTGAATACCCAGTATACCTACGATGAAAAAACGTTTCGGTTGACCCGTATATTGACCCAACGGCAGGATGCCAGCAACGTATCGCACATACTACAGGATATCAGTTATGTATACGACCCTATGGGCAATATCATCCAGATTACGGATAATAGCCATGATAGGGTGTTCCATGCCGGACAACAGGTGGATTCAACCATGCACTTTGTATATGATGCATTGTACCAATTACAACAGGCTAGCGGTAGGGAACATTTGGCATTGCAACGGAATTCGCACCAACAACATCCCGATGTTTTTAAGCACACCCAGTTTGTACAAGTGAACAATGCCGCACAATTGGCCAACTATACCAGAAACTACTCCTACGATGATAGCGGTAATTTAACCCAGATCCAGCATGTGGGCACCCATTCCTTTACCCGGAACATGACCCCTTCACAGACCAGTAATCGGACCATCTTGGCCGAAGACCACACTACATTGCCCGTTGAAGGCCATTTTGATACAGCTGGGAATCTATTGCGATTGGAGCATATGGCGGCCATCACATGGAACTATCGTAACCATATGGCCTCGGCTACGATTGTTGCGCGCCAAGTGGAAGGTGAAAATGGGCAAATGGTGGACAGTAATGATGCAGAATATTATGTGTATGACGCGTCGGGCCAAAGAATCCGAAAAGTAAAGGAAACCTATGACGCGTCAGGGAATTTGTTATGGATTGATGAAAAAATCTACTTGGGTGGGATTGAAATCAAACGAATATACCAGGGAAATGCCCAAACGCCCAGGGAACATAGAAGTACGGTCCATGTGATGGATGATACAAAACGGATTGCCCTGGTCCATTATTGGGAAGCTTCCCACGACACTTCCATTACAACACGGTCACATAAAATCCACTATCAATTGGGGAACCATTTGGGTTCGGCCAGTTTGGAATTGGATGATAGGGGACAGCTGATTTCGTATGAAGAGTACTTTCCATTTGGAGGTACTGCCTATACAAGTGGTGAAAGTTTGGCAGAAGTAAAGCAAAAGGAATACCGCTATACGGGCAAGGAACGGGATGATGCCACAGGGCTGTATTATTATGGGGCCCGGTATTACGTCCCCTGGTTGGGACGGTGGTTGAATCCGGACCCGGCCGGGACGGTGGATGGATTGAATTTGTTTTTGTATGTGAGGAATAATCCCTTAACATTTATAGACCCCACGGGAAGGGAAACAATGACTTTTGATATGTTCGTCAGGGCACCGGATTCAAGGTTGGCCGCATCACCAAGAAACATTGATTTGTCAATGGGAGGCGGTTATAGTCGATGGATGGGTGAAGGATTGTATGGAGCTAATAGCCCCAACATATCTTCTAATGTAGCATCTGGAAAAACAGTTGTAAAATTAAGTATCACTGCTGATGTAGTCGATATCACGGATACAGCCTATGGCAGGGATTATACAACTGCCACAAGAAATGGTACAACAAAAGGTGCTGGAATGCTTGAAGTAATGGGTAGAGGGTCCGGAGAAACCCTGAAGAAGGAAATGACCAGAGCCATAAGTACCGATCCCCTAACGAAAAATGCCGATGTCCTACTTATTAGAAATGCTGGAGGAGAAGGAGTTCATCATTACGTGGTCCGGAATACGGATGTATTGCCCTCCAAAGGTCAAGTCGCTGGATATATAGACGATGCAGGGCGATTCATAAAACACTCTCAAGGAACACCTTTTTCCAGGAGATCTAGTAGAAGGGGAAGCGCATCGGTCGGGGGTATACTCTTCATTGCTGTTGCCACCCTGGACGGAGTGGCAATATACTCAGCTAATTCCAATGAGGAGAGATTTCAAATAGCCAGCGGTCTCGCATTTTCTGAAGCGACAAGCTATGGATTGGTTAAAAGGTATGGGGGAGGATCGGCTTTTGGTATTGGGATAATTTTTGGAATAGTAGGAGCGGCAGGTGTTTACAAACAAAAAGAGAGAGCGGTAACTGAATTCTTAAGTTCAGAGGAGTTTGGACATATTGATTGGGCCTCTTTATCGAGAAGTGAAAGATATCAGATAAGAAAGGAAGCGGAAATCTTACTATTTGAAACACCACCCATGACCATGGGTGAATTTGATGACAGGGTGAATGATGAATGGGGAGGTACCGATGTTGATATTGATATGGATGAAAGTCAAATTGACCCAATAATATATGAGTCTTTTCCCTAAAAAAGGCAAATAATTTTTAAACCATGAACAGATAATCCACCAACAATCTAAACATTTTAATGGTGAATACATTACTAAAGAATATAGACAAAAGAGGTTTCAAAATCTTCACCTCTCCGGCCATAGCACTTAATAGAAAAGTCTATGACCCCAATTTTACCCAACAGGAGAAAAAGCAACTACGTACCATTTTTAGGTTGGTATTCAATGAATACCTGCTCGACTTCTTCAAATGGCATCCGGAACAGGAGGTACGGGAGGCCATTGCCAAGATTGAGCATTGGGTGTTCCTAGATCGGCGCTTACCACTGGAAACCTACGTGGGCAAGCATTTTATGCCCTTGATGAAAAAAGCACCGGCCTTTAAGCATTTGGTATCACAAACCGACCTCAGGAAGTTACCTGATGTATCGGTCAGTGATCTATTGCAATTGGAAGTGCCCATTAACAAACACCCCTTTTTTCATGGGGAAAGCGAGGAAGTGGTAGATACACCGCAGCCCGAGGGCCCTGAGGCGGATACTGGGGAAAGTGATACCACGGATGGGGGAGGTACCCTTCCCGACAAACCGCTTCCGCCCAAGCCTCCTACCCCGAATAGGGAGACCGGGAGTGACCTGAACACCTTTGTGGCCGACTTGTCGGGACTGAAAGGATTGGAACGGACCCATTTTTTGTCACGGCATAAGGGACAATTGATGGACAAAAAAAACGCCAAAGAAGTTTTTGACAAAGACATTCAAGAACCCAAATTAAATAAGATCAATTATTCCAAGGGCCTGCTTGAATTGACCCAAAATGATAAAGAGCTTACGACCCAACTCTATAAAATGCCCCGAATGACCTCCTTAAAGGAGTTGGCCCGTAACAAGGGCATTGATTGGAAAAAAGTGGTCAAAAAGGGAGCAGGGGGGCAGCACAAGGGGGAACAGTTGGAAAAGACCCTGGCCG
>JBFOLQ010000441.1:0-12138 GCA_040830145.1 Flavobacteriaceae bacterium
ATCCACCTGATTCCATGGCTTGCCATTCATTGGATTATCGTTCTGCAAGGATTTTCCTTTGGTACTTCGTCCATTTTCATATATGGAAACCATTAGTTGTCTCAGTTCCGCTACTCTGTCCGGATGTTGTGCGCACAGATTGTTCGTCTCTTCCGGGTCGCTGGAAAGATTGTACAACTGATAGGGGAATTGTTTTTTCACACCCTTGGAATTCGGCTTGGGATCACTCCATCCCCCTGAATCTGGACAAAAAACAAGTTTCCAAGGTCCTTTTCTAATGGCAAAACTACCATTGATGGAATGGTGCACCACGGCCTTGCGACCGAATTCTCCTTCATTAGTGAACAATGGCAACATTGAAAAGCTGTCCTCTCCTTCCCCATCCACCATTTCTATATCTGCAATGTCCGCACAAGTGGCCATAAAATCCGTGGTACAGACCGCAACATCCGAATGTTGCCCAGATTTGATCATGTCGGGCCACCTGACAATAAAGGGCACCCTATGTCCCCCTTCAAAAATATCGGCCTTATGCCCCCGGTATATATAACTGGGATCATGGCCTTGTTCTCCCAAAACCGCATAGTCCGCTTGGGGGGAGCATCCGTTGTCACTCGTGAAGATGACCAAGGTATTCCCTGAAATCCCTGTCTCCTCCAATGTTTTCATAAGTGCTCCCATATGGGCATCAACCTGCATCACAAAATCAGCATATGGGTTCAAACCGCTTTTGCCCAACCACTCCTCCGTTGGTAAAATGGGTGTATGCGGTGAGGGCAGGGCCAAATAAAGAAAAAAGGGATCATCAGATTCTGCCCGTTCCCTTATATGGGCCATTGCCTTGTCAAAAAAATGGGGTGTTACTTGATCATGGACAAAATCTGGGGCCGTAGGGCCCTCCCGCCACCAAGTATACTTTCCTTTATCAACCGTAACGGTATCTGGTACTGCCGTTGGCATACCGTTCTCCACATATACATAGGGCGCCATATCCAAAGATCCTGCATGACCATAGGAATAATCGAATCCCAATGTTTCGGGGCCATTGGTAATCGCTTTCGTAAAGTCAATGTTTCCAAAATCCTGGGCGTTCCATCCTGAGCCCAAACTATCTTTTTTCAATGTCCAATCCCACCCCAAATGCCATTTGCCCACAAAAGCCGTATGGTAACCATCGCGCTTCAAAAGTGACGCAACCGTTGTCCTTCCTTTGGGAATCAAGGCTTTTGAAGTACCTGTCAACACCCCTTGCTTTAAGGGGGAACGCCAATTATATCGCCCGGTCAAGATACCGTATCGGGTTGGCGTACATACCGACGAAGAGGTATGGGCATCCCCAAAAATAATGCCCTCTTTGGCAAGGCGGTCAATATGTGGGGTCGGTATCTTACCTTCCGGATTTAAAATCCCAATATCCCCATATCCAAAATCATCGGCTAGGACATAGACAATATTGGGTGGCCTTTCTTCCTTAGGGCTTACCTTACTTTTCCCTTGGCACCCTAAAAGAACCGTCAAAAAAATAATGGCCACTATGCCTTTTACCACTTTCCCCCTCATTTCATATGTATTTCCAAAATGGTATCAAAGGGACCGTGCAATTCTTTCGGAATCCTCAATAACATTCCATAATCATTGATTCCATAGTCTACCTTTTTCTTCCCGTGATAAAATTTTACGCTTTTAATCCCTTTATTAAACCCTTCAATAAAAAAGGTTTCCTTGGTGGCATCCAGTAGGTGTAAGTAAACGATCTTTCCCTTTCTTGTGGAGGCCATCTCCCCTGTGGGTGGTATGGGCCCTGCCGTGGTACCGTAAATGGTCCCCCCATTTTTACGCATCCATTCCCCCATTTTTTTAAGGGAGGCCCTGTGTTCTTGTTGAATCTTACCATTGGGCATGGGGCCCACGTTGAGCAATAGGTTGCTACCATAGCCCGCCGCCTTCACTATATATTGTACAAGCTCCCTATCTGACTTGTGCTTTCTATCCTGCAGATTGAACCCCCAAGCCCCGTTGATGGTCTCACAGACCTCCAATGGCAATTGACCAATATCCGATGCCGATGTGCCAAACCCGGTGGTATTCTTCCCAGGCAAATCCTTTTCGAACATCTGAAAATCCTCTCCTGGGATAGGGGCAATATGATGATTGTTGCCAATGAGGCAATGGGGCTGTAGTCCATGAATCAACGGATACAGTTCATCATACTGCCAATCAACCTTTAGCTTTCCAAATCTTTTGCCGTCCCATTCCTTTTGGTCCCAATGCCCATCGAACCAGATACCCCCTATATCGCCATAATTGGTCAACAGTTCAGTCAATTGGGTCTTCATAAACCCAATATATTTGTCCCAATCACCCTTATCGGCCCTTCCAGGGATTTTTGTTCCCGTCCTTCCCCTGGGATAGTAATCATCGTGGTGCCAATCCAGCAACGAGTAGTAGAAAAACAATTTGATTCCTTCTTTTCTACATGCTTCTGCCAGCTGTTTCAAGATATCCTTGCCATACGGTGTTGCATCAACGATGTTATACCCGTTGGCCTTGGTCCCGAACATAGAAAACCCATCATGGTGCCGACTGGTGATGGTGATATACTTCATGCCGGCGTCCTTTGCCATTTGAACCCATTCATCGGCATCAAATGCGATGGGATTAAAAAAGGAGGGCAGTTTTTCATAGGCATCAATGGGAATGTTCTGGTTGTTCATTACCCATTCACCATCCCCCAAAAGGCTATATACGCCCCAATGCACAAACAAACCAAACTTGGCATCCTGGAACCATTCTCTAGCCTCCATATTCTCTTTTGAAGGGACATAACCTTCTTGGCCTTGCAGTTGGGCCGTAGTCAAAGCCACCAACAACACAATCAATACCCTTTTCATTTTCATAATGCTCTTCTATTAAAATTAGCGTTTTCGTTCCCAACCCCTTAGGGTTACACCTAAAGGGATACTCCTCTTTTCCACGGTATAAAGTCGTCCTGGCCCAATACATCGGCACAGGTCTTTTTTTCACCACTGGCCACGGCAATGATTAGCTCTATCAGTTCATCTGACATCTGCTCCATGGAATAGTGCCCAGATAGCAATCTGCCCGCATCAAAATCAATGATATCCTTCATTCGTTTGGGCAATTCACTATTGGTGGATATCTTAATTACCGGGCATACTATATTTCCTGTTGGGGTCCCCAATCCAGTGGAAAATAGAATCAGATTTGCCCCAAAACCGGCCAAACCTGTGGTACTTTCAACATCATTGCCCGGCGTACATAAAAGATGTAGGCCTTGCTTGGTGGCATATTCACCATAATCAAGTACATCTGCAATGGGGCTTCGCCCCCCCTTGGTTGCCGCTCCAGCGGATTTCATGGCATCTGTAATCAGTCCGTCCTTAATGTTTCCTGGGGACGGATTCATATCAAAGCCCGAACCCACAGATTTTGCAAGATTTCCATAATCCTCCATCAACCCGATAAATTTTTGGGCAATTTCCCTAGAGGTACAGCGGTTGATCAAATCCTGCTCAACTCCGCAGAGTTCAGGAAATTCAGCAAGAATGGTCCGCCCTCCCAAGGTGTTTATACGATCCGAAACATGACCGATCAAAGGGTTCGCCGTTATCCCCGAAAACCCATCTGACCCTCCACATTCCAGACCAATGCTCAGTTTGCTCAAAGGAGCCGGTTCCCTTACCAACTTATTAACCTCAGTCAATGATTGAAAGGTTGTATCGATGATGTCAAACATCATTTCCCGCTCCGTGCCATATTGTTGTTGTTCAAAATAATGTACGGGTTTGCCCACTCCCATACCATCGGCCAATGCTTTTTTCAATAAATCAATTTGGGCATGTTGACAACCTAATGAAAGTACCGTGGCCCCAGCCACATTGGGATTTTTTATATACCCTGCCAATAAATCCACCAAACTTTGGGCGTCTTCCCTTGTACTTCCACATCCTCCTACATGTGTCAAAAACTTAATCCCGTCAATATTATTGAAGGGCCTATCTGGCACGGGTTCTTCTGAGGGTATCTCCTTTCCCCCAGCATGTTGACGAATACGCCATCTATATGGATTTTCCTTTTTAAAACCCAGTTCCGCCTCAAAAGCCTCCCTTAAGACCTTAAGGTTCCTGTTTTGGCAGAAAACCAAGGGGATAAATGCCCAATAATTTGCAGTACCCACTTGTCCGTCAGGACGATGAAAGCCCATAAAGCTTCGATGCCTCAATGCCCCTACCTCGGGTGCATCATAGATATAATCAACCCCTTTAATGCCATAGGGGGCCGCAGTATGCATTACGTTGTCCGTGGTGATAATCCCTCCCTTTGAAATAGGTTTCACCACCCTTCCAACGGGAACGCCATACATATTTACAATATCATTGACGGCCAAGTCCGTTAGGGCCACTTTATGCTTACTGGGAATATCCTGTGCCAAACTGACATTTGAACCGTTAATGGCCAATATATCGTGACGCTTTAAATCTTGCAGGGCAACAGCCACGTTATCCCCCTCAGAAACGATAAGGAAATTTTTCAATTCTACGTCTTTGAGCAAACATACTACCTCAGAGTGGTCAAAGCCACTCACATATCGGCACTTTCTGATACTTTTTTTGCACTATTATCCACAATTAATAGGGAAAAGGCAAAATATCAAACCCTATGACATTTCTTGACGTATTGCGAAGGGGTCATTCCCATAATAGCCCTAAACTGCCTATTAAAATTGGAAACATTGTTAAACCCCGACTCAAAACAGACGGTAGTGATACGGCTTGAATCCTCAATCAACAATTTGCAGGCGTATCCGATCCGTATCTCATTTAAGTAACGTGTAAAGGTTTTTCGGTGCATTCGCTTGAAATAGCGACTAAAGGAAGAAGGGTTCATATGTACTACCTCAGCCACATCCCGGGAATGGATTGGGTTTTTGAAATTCTTAAAAACATATGCATACATCTTATCCAAACCCCTATCATTGGTACTGTGGAACTCCATTGAAAAACCGGTACTTGACAACAAATCAAAGCTTGGGCATACGGCAAGTTCATTCAATAGGGACAAAAAACCCATCAATTGTTCAAACCCATCCAATTTCAATAGGTTTTGCATGCGATGGTCAAAATCATCTTTCAGACCATTGAAGCGGATTCCACATCGGGCCCGATGCAATAGGCCGGCAATTTGGTGCATCTCTGGACGTCCGAAAAAATCCTGTCCTAAAAAATTTTGATCAAAATGTACGGCCAGGGCCTGTGCCTCAAGCTTGCTATCCCCCTCAAAATAAATATCATCGTTCAACCACATATGGGGCAAGTTCTTCCCAATCAAGACGACCTCTCCTTCTGTAAACTTATGGATACTATCACCTATAAAACGGGTCCCTTGGCTTTTTTGAATCATTACGAGTTCAAATTCCGGATGATAGTGCCATACTTTTAAAAAGTGTTTGGCCGTATTTTGTTTGATCGTAAATGAACGGTTTTCCGTACTGGTCCGATCCAATAAGTGCAATTTCACACGAATAAACTTATATTAAATAATTGATTTTTAGTGAAGTACTAAATTAAAGTTCAAATCAAAAAAGACACAAAACACATTCCTCTTCTATCCTCTCTTTTCTTGGCTCTTATCTCTTTGTCTCTCTATATTCATCCCCTCTGATGGCAGGTCCACCTTGCCGTCGAGACAGTTTCCTTAAAGACCATTTTGCACCATAATGGAGGTTTCATGCATCCATTTTATCATTTCGAGGGGCCAATACCACCCTTTCCCAATTGTCATGTGCAGATGTGTCCCCAAAAGAACCACCCCTCTTTGGTCTTTACCGCGACCATATACTGCCCACTTCGTTAAAACACCAATTATATCCCATCTCTGAGTACTTGGTCATTAAACCTTGTATTGGACAAAAAACCCACGTAAATATACATATGAAGAAATAATTATTGCCAAAACAGTAAAAAAAGTATCAGTGAAAGAAAAAAATTAAGAGGATTTTGACCCTATATCCCTATATATTTGTCCCTATCTTCACTTTTGGTCTAAGTTTGTTTGAGTTAGTGAAAAATAGAAAGGACTGCCAATTGGCGGTCCTTTTTTACTGTACCCAAGTACGAAATTGATTATTTTTAGGCTGATCAATCCTAGTCTTACGCGTTGTACACCATCATTGACATAGAGACCACTGGCACTGGAATCAAAGGCAATAAAATTACGGAAATCGCTATCTTCAAACACAACGGAAGCAAGGTAGTGGACACTTTCGCGACATTGGTCAACCCTCAATGTCCCATCCCCTTCTTTATTACAGGACTTACAGGTATAGATGATGGGATGGTGAAAAATGCACCCATTTTTTCAGAGGTAGCCGATAAAGTACTGGAAATTACCAGGGATACCATATTTGTGGCCCACAATGTGAATTTTGATTACCATGTCCTTAAAAACGAATTCAGGGAAATTGGTATGGATTTCACAAGAAAGAAGTTATGCACCGTACGGTTATCAAGAAAGTTGTTTCCAGGATACCGCTCCTATAGTCTTGGCAAGCTGTGCTCATCAATGAGTATTCCTTTACAGAATCGGCACCGGGCAGTTGGTGATGCCGAGGCCACGGTATTGCTCTTTGAGAAAATCCTCAACAATGGGAAGGCAGAAAAAACCCTTAAGGAATTTCTCAATGCCCGCTCACAGGAAGCTACCTTACCATCTGGGCTATCCAAAAGGATATTTAAGGACTTACCCAATGTACCTGGCGTGTATTATTTTAAAAACGCGGAAGGAAAGGTCGTTTATGTGGGCAAGGCCATCAACATCCAAAAAAGGGTCTTGGGCCATTTTTATGATAAATCCAATAAAGAAGTACGACTGTGTTCTGAAACCGTGGATATTGACTTTGAGAAATCGGGAAGTGAGCTTGTGGCCCTTTTAATGGAATCTAGTGCCATAAAACATTTTTTTCCAAAGTACAATAGGGCCCAGAAACGAAATAGTAGACAATTTGCCCTTTTTTCATATGAAGATCGAAACGGGATTATTCATTTGGCCACCAACAAGTCAAAAATGGTTCCCAAAACACTCATGGTTTTCAATACCCTTACCGAAGCCCGTACGTATATGGAAAGGCTTTGTGAAAGGTTTGGCCTTTGCCCCAAGTTCTGCCACTTACAGGACCCTGTAATCCATTGTTCACATTTTAGGCTGCCATGCCATGGGATCTGTAGGGGGGAAGAATCAGTGGAACAGTACAATCAACGTGTGGTATCGGCCATTGGTTTTATGTTGGATTCAAAAACAGACTTTATTATCAAGGAAAAGGGACGGACTCCGGAAGAAGAGGCATTTGTACTTGTTCAGGACGATACCTACAGGGGCTATGGTTTTGTTGACAAGGAATCATGTATTCAGGGATGGGAAGATCTTGAAAGTCACCTAATCCCCAAAAAGAATACCCCCGAGGCTCGCAGTATTCTTAGATGGTATCTCAATAAATACCCCACCAAGGTTACGCCCCTATCCAACCAGTCGATAAATTGGACCTGAAACAATCATAGGACCCTTGGCCATTGGTTTCCCATGTGAAGCCCATCGGGTCATTTGGGCTGTTTGGAGTAAACCCAGCACCATATAATAAGCACTACATCGATTGAAAGCTTACACTTCACAAAGATAACATAGTCAATTTCCTACACTTCTAAAGCACTACACTTGACATATAATCTTATCAAACCCATATTTTTGTTGCAACCTTAATGGGAGGCAACAATTTTTGAGTAAGGCAAATCGGTGTTCCCCTTCAAGCCCCCGTCAAAAATCAATTTAAGATGCGATATGCCACTTTTTAAGAAAAAAAGGGAAAATGGCCCGGAGGACCAATTGGTGGTAGAGGACCTTATCTCAAATGGATCGGGCATTGATTTCCTGGTCATCAACAAAACCTTTGAGCAATTTGACCGAAAATCTGAATTTCCCATTTGTTTGCTCTTAAAGTTTATCAAGAGCATGTCTCCCAAGGACGAACTAAAGAACTACGGCCTTTTCAACCAGGCCGAGTTTCAGTTACGTGACCAATTGGGAATGGAACACATTATTTTCAACCTACGGATGGAGACAATATCCCATAGGGTGTCCATTTATTACATCAGTCGTAAGGCGATCAAGAGAATAAAGGTCAATTTATTTACGGATGTCCTCGGAATCTACGACCAGATGGAGCTCACTTTTAAAAAAGACCCCACTTGGACCATCGCTGATGAAATCACCAAAAGAAAAAGCCCCATTATCGATACCATTTTGGGACAAAACCTATTTTAAATCCCCTTACGGAGTATTTATATTTTCTGGAGATAGTCATACAGGGAGTCATCCTTGTCCAGGCCCAGCTTCTTTTTTATCCTATATCTCGCCGTTTCCACGGTCCTTGGTGATACGTTGATGAGCCTTGCCACATCCTTGGTCCGAAGTTGTGAGACCACATAAGAACAATGTTTGAGTTCGCTCACTGAAAAACTGGGGGAGAGTTTTTTCAATTTTTTGAAAAAATGGGGGCGTGTTTTCTCAAACTGTATTTGGAAATCACTCCATATTTCATCTTCATCGACCATCGCAATCATGGTCCGTTCCATTTGAAAGAGTTTGTTAGGAGGTACAGGTTTGGAGTCTTCGATCAATTTCCCTATTTGGGCCGCCATGTTGGCAATGGTATCATTATAGGTGGAAATTTTGAGTACTTTAGAGAAAAGTGTCCTTTCGTTTAGCTCCATTAGCTTTGTTATATGTTCCTGTTTTTTTCTAAGGTCCATATTGGTGGTCTGCACCTTGACCAATGATTGTTGCAGTTCGTAATTTAGTTTCTTGGTTTCCTTATGGTTGGCGTGCAATCGCCTGTAAAGCTTTATAATATAAAATGCGAAGAAAACGCTGAGCAACAAAAACAGGCCACTGAGTATCAATAACCACTTGTGTTTCTTTATTGTCTGGACCCTGCTGGCATTTAATTGATCCTTAAGGTCCCGCTCGTTCTTTTGATGGCGCTCGGCATATTTAAGCTTGAGGTCGGAAAACTTCTTTACATATGTGACTTGTTCCACACGATAGGCATACGCCTTTTCAATATCTCCCCATGTCTCATACAGCCTTGCATATGCCCCGCTCACCAATTGAAGGTAATGGGCATTCTCATGGGTATCGGCCTCAATTCCCTCTGACACTTCCTCGGCCTTTTTCAAATAGTCCAAAGCCTTGTCCATCTTACCCAATTCCATGTTGTCATCTGCCAGGGAGAGGTAAATATGTTTGAGCCTGGAAGAATCCTTATCCAACTTTTCAATATAGAACACGGTCTTTTCCCCATACTTTGCAGCTTCTTCCCATCTTCGAAGAAAGGTGTTATAGACCATTTGATTGTGCAATGGATCAATGAGCAGTATTTCCTGGCCTGTCTCTTCCAACAGTTGTATGGCTTTCCCATTGTATTCCAAAGCTTTCCCAAGCGCTATTTCCCGTGGCACATCCTCCCTATATGATTCCAAGACACTGAGCAGATGCCAGGATAGGCCCATTAGCTCTATATCGTTGCGTTTCGTAGCAAGGGCGTTTGCCTCTTCAACCATCTTCATGGATTCCGCATACTCTATGGTATTATAGTAGTAACACGCCTTTAGATATAGGAAAATTGATAACACTTGATCATCCCTGATTTGGGGATCGTTCGCGGCCGTGTAGTTCATTATACTGGTAAGCCATTCCAAATCATCGGTCTGTTTGAACCCATGATATGCCTCTAAAATCCTTTCGTTGAGATTTCCCTTGTTTATTTCCCGCTGTTGTGAAAAAACTGGAGCAATGTAGAGCCAAACCAAGATGGCCACCAATAGAAAATAACCCTTATGCAAGTGGGCTTCCCTATTGATTTTCTTATTTTTTGGCGTACTGCCCATGGTCGATTATTTAGCGGCCAGTATATATGGACCACATATATGTAAAATACAATATTTTTTTCAAGGTCCCACAAATTTTAATAAGAAATTAGCTACACATTCAAATATAATGAACACCCCAATACCCCGCTGCACCTGGGCGCTTTTTTATTGGTAATATGATTCCAACGGCGAAGCCATTAAGACCTCCCTAGAACCACAGGTGTCCTTTTCATGGCTTCCTCCTTTAAAGCCCCTTAATTTCATATCAAAGAAGTAAATGGTCCCCGCACAAATAGTACCAACACCAACATCCCCATGGAATTGAACCCACCAGCGTTTCTATTCAAAAACCCTCAATCATTCCATAAAACTGTGATAAAAAAAGGGGGCTCTCCAACATGTTCCATTTCAAATGCATGTCATGGCTCTACCTCATGCCCCCTTTTTATGGTAATCATCCCCTAGCTCAGTTAACAATATCACTCAGATATGTCCCCTCATATTTAACTTCAAAGGTAAATGGCCTAATTCCATATACGGCACCTAACGTAAGGAGTGCCGACTCCGTCAAATCCAGATGTCCCTTCGTCAGGTAAAAATGATGCTCAAAAAAGCCATCATTATACATGGACATTCCCATTTTCACGGATGTCATTTCCTCAAGTACCTTTTTAATTTGCCCTCGTACCTCCTTTTGGATGGGTACTTCGTTTTCCACTTTCCCTGCACAATCCATATCGACTCCCGTGCTGACCTTAACCGTATAGTGCCATGGGTGAATATTCCACCCCATACTACTGATCAAACCATAAAAAATTGTCTCAATGGACTTGCCCTTATTTTGGTTCAACACGTTCAAATTCGTATCCATCATTTCCTCCATGTACTTCTTATCCTTGGCCATAATCAAAATTTTAGTGTTTCCCTCCTTTGGAACAAAGGTCATATAGAAAATTCAAGCGTATAAAAATGTAGTGGTCATGTAGACCAAATTTTAACATTTTACGGGAATTGTAGTAGAATTGACGTATACAAAAACCTTTTATTATGAGGTGATTGCGTCAAATTCCCAAAATAGAAGTACGTAAAATTCCCTATAACGTATTTTGGCCCAACAGAAAAAAGTGAAGTAATGGCATCTACATATTGAAGTATAATCTTACATACAAAATACGACCATCTTTGGAGTTTATTTCCCACTGGGAAATGACCTTGATAGTTCAGACCCATTGTCACGACCTGTACCAGTAAACCAAGGAATCCCCAAACGTCAGCAACCATTCCAATCAAAAAGAAACATGCCCACGGCCCATCTTTACATGAACTAGGCACAGGGCATGTTTATACAGTATCTACTCGCGGCGCTGCTCTTGCTATTCAAACAGGAGAACCAAGCCAATCACCAATCCAAGGCAAAGGAAGCAAACCCCAATCAATCTCCATATTTTGGATTTCACAGCTTTTCTTTCTGGATTCAAAGGGTTGTTGGGCATACGTAATCACTTACCGTTATACCCGCCTCCTTAATAGCCTTAAATCCTCCGGCCACATCAATAAGGTTATGTATGCCACGACTCTTTAGAATGGACGCGGCAATCATAGATCGATACCCTCCTGCACAATGTATATAGAATGCTTCTTCATTGGGGAATTCGGCCAAATGGTCATTAAGGTAACCCAACGGCGTATGTGTGGCTCCCAAAACATGTTCTGATAAATATTCACCATGCTTTCGGACATCAAATACAATAATCTGCCATGAATCCATTTTTGTCTTAACATCCGTTGCTGGCACCGACATTACGGTATCCACCTCCTTTCCGGCCATTTTCCAAGCTTCGATTCCTCCTTTTAGATACCCCAAGGTACCATCAAAACCTACCCTCGAAAGACGTGTGATGGCTTCCTCTTCCTTTCCCTCTGGGGCCACCAATAAAATGGGCTGTTCCACATCTGCTATCAGGGCACCCACCCAAGGGGCAAAATCACCATTAAGTCCAATAAATATGGAGCGGGGGACGTGTCCTTTTGCAAAATCATCTTGATGACGAACGTCCAGGACCACTGCTGCCGTTTCATTTGCTGCCACTTCAAAAGCCTCAGGGGACATAGCTGTGGTACCCCGCTTTAAGACCTCGCCTATATCATCGTACCCCTCTTTATTCATTTTCACGTTCAAAGGGAAATATTGGGGTGG
>JBFOLQ010000442.1:0-4269 GCA_040830145.1 Flavobacteriaceae bacterium
GTTATGTATTTTAAAACTGCATTTTTGGGGGTAAGCCCAGTGGGATTGTCCACCAATCCTTGTGAAAAAAGCCAGTAAATGACACCGCTGAAGCCCAAGGCCACACTGACCCAGATAGCGGTCCATATGCCCGCTTCATTGCTCTTGATCTCATGGTCATTCTTATGGAAAATGCCCAGGTCCAAGGCCAGAAAAAGGATGATACAGGCAATGAAGACAATCCAAACGATCATGGTTCTGATTTTGGCTGCGAAGGTACGTCAATTTTGGTTTCCACAGTTATTGCGCCCAAATCAAATACAAGTACGTTGGTCGAGGGAAATCCCTATTTAACCGACTTTTTGACCCATTTGTAGAACGCTTTTCCGTATCTTTAAGGAGCGTTACGCTAGGGACAAACTGTTATGAAAATGAGAAAGCCATATTGTACAATATTGCTCGTACTGTTATTTGGTACAGGTGGGGTGTTGGCCCAGGAAGTTCAGCAAGATTCAATGACCAAGATTGACCGCATGGTGAAGGCCAAGGTCAAAAGGCATACCTTGATGGAATGCTATGAACCTGACATGGTCATTTCGGCGGAGGAACGCAAGCAGCTTAAAAAAAAGCGTATCCTTTCGTATTACGAGACGCGGAATATGTTGGACACGATCGATATTCCCGATAGAAAGCGGAAAAAATTGCTGTACGATCTGAAATGGAACCCCCGGTCAGAACGATTGACCCGCTTTGTGGCAGAGAATCAATTTTCGGATGACAACTTGTAATATGGAATAAGGACCTACGGGTTTTTTCCAGTGCTTTCCCCTGTTATTTTAACATAATCTATAGAATAAAAAGCCCCCCTTTTTGTTTTATAGAGAGGATTCTTTATGTAATTTTAACCTGTAAGACTAAAATTTTTTGTTATGGGGGCATTTTCAAAACTGTATGGGAACAGTTTTGTTCTTATGAAGTTAGAGCAAAACAAAAATGAGTTGATCCAACTCAAAAAGCATTTAAATTCATATGGATTTCCATCTACAGACCACCTTCTTTCCAACAAATTTTTAAATGTAAGCCACCGGTTGGAAAAATTGATTGCGGAGCACGGCGAGGTATTGCATACGGTGGAGGAAAGAAAATCTTCAAGACGGGAACGCAAGGAGGCCATTAAACGTCAATTCTCAGATTTTGCCGAGGTACGGCAGCGGGTATGGAACTATATTGATGGTGCTCGGTCTACCCATCGTTTTTTAAAACTCAAGGAGGATATGCCATAGCGGCATCTTGAAAAAATATAGTGGAAGGGGCGGTCAATCACCGCCCCTTTTTTATTGATTTTTCAGTTGGGGGCATTTGACCAAGGGAAGCGTTGGTCCTTGGCGTGACAATGCCGGGCAAAAGCAGCCACACTTCCCAAGCAGAGAATCCACAAAGAGAGCTGCAATGGATAAAACGACGAATGGGTACATCCTCCAAAATAATCGAGAAAGGGAATGGCATTGATATTGGCATAGGTAATTAGAAAGAACACTACCTCAAACAATTTTTTGCCCCGGGTCAGTATTCCCAATGTGGTGGCCAATAAGACGATAAAGGCACCCCCGAGCACTACGGATAGTGCTGGGATAATTTCCCCAATACCGATCAAACGCAGTATCAGGGGAAGTGCCAAAAACCAGACCAGTGCCATGCCGGCCAAGCATTGGGACAGCAATAGTCTGCCCAGTGGCCTATAGGAGGTGTTGGTACTATACCCCATATGGTTTATGGCCTCCTTGGCGGTCAGGTCAGAGAGTCTGCCCACTTGTAAAAACCATACAATGGGCAAGATCATTTGATGGGATAATTCCAGGGGAAGGAAGGCCAATAAAAGCATACCTGCAGCATTTAACGCCCACAACCACTTTTTGCCCTTTCGTATCAAGAGTATTGATTCTGCCCTTAAAAGGGGAAAGATTCCCCTTTCGACTTTGATGGATGGCAGGCGGCCCACTTTTATATCAGGCATACGTATTTGGGACGGTAGTATTTTTCGTTCCGACTTTTTGGGCACCCTTTCCCTCATGTTAAAACGATCAAAAATAGCAGATGCCAAGACAATGAGTGTAATTCCAAGGGCCATCCATAGCAAGCGACCCATGATAAAACCCAAGGGAAAGGTCACTCCCTGAAAATGGAACCGCTGTATTTTTTTCGTGCCCTTTAATACATACCCAATGGTCAATCCGGGTGTTGTTTGGGGTGGCAAAAGGGGACGCACGGTTTCTTCCATTTGATGTGTCACTATTTTGCTGCCCAACACATCCCACTTGAACTGGGACTCGGTTTTGGGAGTATATACCACTAAGGAGGCAAAGAGGGCAAAAAAAGCGATATTATGGAGTACCGTATACCGTTTGAAACACACTTCCAGAAAAACGGCCAGGGCCGAAATAAAGAAAAGGGTAGGTGTGGTGATGACCAGATAGGGCTTCACAAACTGGTCCAATTCAAAGGGAGAACCATCATTGTACAATAGGAAGAGGACAATGCTTGTCCCGAAGATGATACAGACAATGGTCATCAATACCAGAAAGTTGCTCAGGGCCTTTGCAAGCAGATAACGGAGATTGGAGATTCGGGTCGCGGCGATAATTTGCCCCACCTTTGTCCGTCTATCGGCCGCAATACCACTGTTTATCAAATAGAAACCGATCAGTGATAGGAATATACTGCTCATAATGGCCGTGACATACCCAAACCAAGCTGCATTATAGGTGCCGGCATAACCAGATACCTCAATGGTGGAATACGTGGCCCCCGGTTCAGGCACAAAGGTATAGGCCAGTGCCAGGCTGATACAGAGTATGATCAAGAAGGCATAGCTTCTTGTGCGCTGCAAATAATCGTATGTTACAATGTTGATGAATGTCTCCATTTTAATCCTTCTTTTTTATGGCATATAAATACGCATCCTCCAGATTCGCCCGTTGCATGGTGGAATGTTCCAGGGGGGCATCGCTTATGTACCTAACGGTCAATCGCCCCTCATTTTGGGAGGTGCCCACAATGATATGTGCTTTCCTAAGGTGGGCGAGCCCTTCTTTTTCAATGGTCACCTCAAAAACTTTTTGGGCTACCGGAGCTATGATGTCCCGTTGGTTTCCATGGATGATGAGTGCCCCTTTTTTGAGAATGGCCACAGTGTCTGAAATGGTATCTATATCGGAAACAATATGGGAGGAAAGAATTACAATACGTTCATGGGCCAGGTCTGCGACCAGCTGCTTAAAACGCACGCGTGCCTCTGGGTCCAATCCCACTGTGGGTTCATCAAAAATGATGACCTTTGGGTCATTCAACAATGCCTGGGCAATGCCCACACGTTGCCTCATTCCTCCCGAGTAACTACCGATGGGCCTTTTGGCGGCATCCAAAAGGTTTAGACCTTCCAACAGTTTGGAAATCCGTGGCTTGAGTTGTGCGCCACCCACGCCTTTCATAGCGGCCATATAGGTCAGGAATTCGTAGGCATTGAGATTGGGATATACCCCAAAATCCTGGGGCAAAAACCCCAATTGCCCCCGCATATAATTGGGGTCCTTGACAATATTGTTCTTGTTGAGGACAATCATCCCTTGGGTGGGCCTGTTGACCGTTGCCAGCATTTTGAGCAAGGTGGATTTTCCGGCGCCATTGGGCCCCAATAGCCCCAATACCCCTTTTCCCATGGACAGGGAGAAATCCTTTAGTCCATATTTGCCCTTTCCGTATTTTTTGGATACATTTTTTACATCTAGTTCCATTCTGTCTTTTTTATGTTTTGCACTTACCGTTTGCCAAGGATTCCCCTTCAAGCTGTTTTATGGCCATAGTATGGGTAGGGTAGCCATATACATGTGGAGATCATGGCCTTTCCGTGTCTATTTTGGTGATGGTCGTTGTAAATCCATTTTGTTGGAACGTCAGACGGTCTGTTTCATTCTCAACCAAGGTAAGGGTGGCACCTACCGTAGTGTCGTAGAGGGAGGTGTCATCTTTTTGGACAAGTTCGCTTTTGATGCCCTGTGATGGTGCCACCAGGTACATTTTGGGCCCTTCCAGTACTATTTCCAGGACAAGGTCCGCTTCCTTGAGCAGATAGGTTCCGGTGCAGGTTTGAAAGCGTTCCAGGTCTATGGCGTTGAAGGGTTTTATGGGCTTGTTTTCCATATAGGCCAAGAGGTCTTTTTTCAAGGCAGTGTTTTGGGGAATGGTAATGGCGTTGGTGAACATAAGGAACAGATCCCCGGTCTTGGGGTCATA
>JBFOLQ010000443.1:0-3025 GCA_040830145.1 Flavobacteriaceae bacterium
GTGCCGAGTTTACCAACATCACTCCGGGTACGCACTACTTGGCCATTGCTTCGGTTGAAAGTGGTTGTGTGGTCACCTATGAATTTGAGATTACCAATTTTGAGGCGCTGGAACTTGAGTTGACCCAACAGAGGTTCAATGTGATTACTGCCAGTGGTATAGGAGGTGATGGAGAATATCGCTATGAGGCGGAGGGAGCAAACCCCATTAATGATAACGAATTCTATATCAATGAGACCGGAACCTATACGGTTACCGTGACCGATGGAAATGGGTGTACGGCCACAGAGGAAATCTTTATGGAGTTCATAGATGTGGAGATACCCAACTTCTTTACCCCGGATGGTGATGGGTTCAATGACACATGGAAACCCAAGAACCTGGATGCCTATCCCAATGCGTTCATCACTATCTACGATCGTTACGGTAGGGAAGTGTATCAGATCTCAGCGGATTCCACACCCTGGGATGGAAGTTATTCCGAGGTAGATTTACCATCAGGGGATTATTGGTATATCATGAAGCTCAATGGGGAAAATGACAAACGCGAGTTTGTGGGCCACTTTAACCTGAGCCGAAATCAACAGTAGTGGATTGCACAGATAAACATTGATATCCTCCCATATGTTTCCCATTCCGGTTTGAATGTGACATATGGGAGGATATCTTTTTTAGGGCGATACCTAAAAGTGAATACCACCTTCATGTCTACCGAGTTGTACTATATCCCGGCAAACTTTATTCCGGTCAATTCGGCCATTTCCTTTTTCCAGGTAGTAATGTCCCTTTGGTTAAATTGCTGTAAATGGTCGTGACCACAGGCCCTGGCCATCACCTTCATAAGCTCTGTGGAAGCAGAGAGGAAATTAAACAATTGACGTGCCGACGTATCAATATTCAACAGTTTTCTCAATGCCGGTTTTTGGGTGGCCACGCCAGCCGGGCAGTTATTGGTATTGCACATGCGCGCCGCCACGCACCCAATGGATTGTAAGGCAGAGTTGGACAAGGCAATTCCATCGGCACCCAACGCCATGGCTTTGATAAAGTCATCGGGAACCCTAAGACCTCCTGTAATGATAAGGGTCACATCTTTTCTGCCCATCTTATCCAGATAGTGCCTGGCCCTGGCCAGTGCGGGAATGGTGGGGACAGAAATATTGTTCCTGAAAATTAAGGGGGCTGCCCCGGTGCCGCCGCCCCTACCATCCAAGATGATGTAATCTGCACTGGCATCCAAGGCAAATTGGATGTCTTCCTCAATGTGGTTGGCCGACAGTTTGAAGCCAATGGGGATTCCTCCCGTAATGTCGCGGACCTTATCGGCAAAGTTCTTAAAATCCTCAACGCTTATGAGGTCATCAAAAGTGGGAGGAGAGACCGCAGGGGTACCCTCCTTTAGTTTGCGTACCTCTGCGATTTTGCCCACGACCTTATTCCCTGAAAGATGTCCCCCAGTTCCGGTTTTGGCTCCTTGCCCCCCTTTGAAATGAAAGGCCTGTACTTTTTTTAGTTTGTCCCAATCGAACCCAAATTTGGCGGAGGCCAGTTCATAAAAATACTTGGAGTTCGCTTGTTGTTCTTCGGCTAACATACCCCCTTCCCCTGAGCAAATTCCTGTTCCGGCCAATTCGGCCCCTTTGGCCAAGGCAATTTTTGCCTCTTCCGATAAGGCCCCAAAACTCATATCGGATACAAACAGGGGAGTATCCAATGTTAGGGGTCTTTTTGCGTTGGGGCCTATGACCAATGTTGAGCCAACGGGTATATCTTCCATCAAGGGTTTGGTCGCCATTTGGGCCGTCAATACTTGAATGTCCTTCCATTGGGGCAGCTCCGGGATGGGCACTCCCATGGCTCCCATGGGACCGTGGTGTCCCGTTTTGGTAAGTCCGTCCTTTGCCAATGCCTTGATATAGGCCAGTGTGGGCTCTTCCCGGGTAGAACCCACATTGGTGGGAGCGTCCGCTTTGGAGGTGCCATTATCCTCAGGTAAGGTGGTATGTGTGCCATCGCAATACGGCGGGTTTTTGGTATGCTTGCACATACATAGATAGGCATCCCCATCTTCTTCGGGAGTAAAGCCCAAAGGTGTGATGTCAGTGGTCCGATGGGAGCCATCACAATAGGGCTGGTCATGGCTTAGACCACATGCGCACCAGTAGCGTTCCGCTCCTTTTTCCAGGTTTACCTTGATTGGTTTTCTCTCTACTATTTTGGGTTTGTTCATGGTTGTTGGTTTTATTTGGTTTCTTCCGTGCCATCACTATGGAGGGCAAATCGACCCTTTTTCCTAGGGTGTGCCACTTCTGTTTCTTCCCAGGGCCACCCTCCGAATTGGGTCTTACCATAATCCCTCATGGCTTCCCGAATTTCTTCAGCAGTGTTCATGACAAAAGGACCATGTTGTACCACAGGTTCCTTGATGGGCTTTCCCTCAAGGATGAGCAAATAGGATTCCACAGTGCCATTTTTGAAGGGGATATCCGTATGCGCCTCTGCCTCAATAAGATGATTGGCCTGTACTTTTTCCCCTGCTATTTCTAGGGTGTCCCCTCTGTAATAGAATATGGACCTATTGGCGCCTTCACTTGTTTTGGGCAGCACCCATGAAGCCCCTGCTTCCATTTTCACTGTATGGACACCTACGGCATTTTGGGGGTTTGCTGCCCATGAGTCGGGCGTGGGATTCGGTGGTTTTATTTCACCCATACGACCTGCGATAACCTCTATAGTCGTTGTTTTTCCGTAATCATCGGTAGTCGTAATTGTAGGGATTGTTTCCTTCCACAACATCTTAAAATGTGGAGCCACCATTTTAGCGGCCTTGGGTAGGTTGAGCCATATTTGAAAGATTTCCAGTGGATTGTCCCCGTGCTCGTTGACGAGGGGGAACATTTCTGAATGCTGAATGCCCCTTCCGGCAGTCATCCATTGTACGTCCCCACCCATAAACCTACCGGCCGACCCCAGGGAATCAGAATGGTCTACCACTCCTTCCTTATTGATGGTGATGGTCTCAAAC
>JBFOLQ010000444.1:0-2290 GCA_040830145.1 Flavobacteriaceae bacterium
ACGGAAGCGCTGAGGCAAGACAACAAGAATGTGCT
The DNA here is from genome assembly GCA_040830145.1 of Flavobacteriaceae bacterium. Taxonomy (GTDB): domain Bacteria; phylum Bacteroidota; class Bacteroidia; order Flavobacteriales; family Flavobacteriaceae; genus JBFOLQ01. The sequence continues at coordinate 36 of JBFOLQ010000444.1, forward strand.
CCAAGAGGTTTATACGGAGTATCGGCAGGCATTCATACGTTTTGGGAAAACCTATAACTTGAATGAGGATGATATTTTGGACATATATCAAGAGGCGATTATCGCTATGCACCAGAACTTTGTCATCAAAAAAGTGATGTTGAACAAGGGCACAACCTTGAAGACCTATCTGTTTGGCATTGGTAAGAATCTAATACGGAACCAACTGAAAAAGAATGCTGCCAAAGTGACTGACCACATAGAAGCGGAGGTGGAAGATGAGGCATATGAGGGGAACACATTGTTAAAAGAAAAGTTGACCCAAGGATTTGGCCAATTGGGAGAAAGTTGTCGGGAAATGATAAAACTATATTACTATCGGGGCTTGACCCCAAAAGAAATAGCGTCCATGACCCATTATAAGGATGAAAACACCGTAAAAAGCCTGAAATCGCGCTGCCTCAAGAAGTTGGGCCAAATCGTAAAGACCCTGCGATGAAAGAAGAACAATGGATTCAAAAATATGTGCATGAACAGCTTTCCGATGCCGAGAGAGAACACTTTGAGGCGCAGCTGAAGAAAGATGCTTCCTTACAGAATAAGGTAAGGGACTATGAAAATATGCAGCGGGCCGTAGCACATTATGAAAAGGGGGAACTCAAGGAACTTCTACGACAAACGGAAGCTACCGTGACCTATGGAAATGGAAGGAGGGGGTGGTGGAAAATAGCTGCTTCGTTCATTGTTTTACTGGGGTTGGCCAGTGTGCTCTGGCTTCAGCGAGGGGTAGACAACAAGGCTCTCTACACACACTATTTTGAGCCTTATCCGAATACCTTAAAGCCGGTTGTCAGAGGTGCTGGGGATGCCAAGGATATGGCATTCTTGCATTATGAAAATGAACGGTTTGAGGAGGCTGCCCAAAATTTTAAGGAGCTTTTGGAAGAAAGGGAAGACAATGATGTACGGTTTTATTATGCCCTTAGCCTGTTGGGGAACCATAATTTTGAAAAAGGAAAGATTGAACTCAAAGGGTTATGGAGTTCAAAAACACGTTATGTCCCACAGGTACTATGGTATTTGGGGCTATTGGAAATAAGGGAAGGGAATAATGAACAGGCCATAGCATACTTAACACAGCTGTTGGCCAGTTCGTCTAGGTACAAGGAAAAAGAGGCGGAGGCACTGGTTCAAGAACTAGGTGGCTAAAGGCTTTTTTCTCCTTCGGTACAGAAAGTAAAAAAGTATTCCCATGGATGCCAAAGCCCCTAAAAGGTAGTGTGTGGATTTCCTTTCATTAAAAGTAATGGGGGTGTCATTTCCATATAATACGAAGCCTGCCCAGTAGTAGGGATGTGATAGGTTTTCATCGGTTGTGTGATGTAAGTAGTCTAGCTTGGCCATTTGTAGTGCCTTGGATTTGGTATGACCTTCCTTCAGGTATTCGTAAAAAGAAACCATGATTTGTTTGGTTGATTGATCGGGGGCACTCCAAAGGCTCGAAACCGTTGATGGGATTCCAGAATACATAAATGCTTGCGAGAGCGATACCATATCCTCACCGGAACCATATCCACCAACACCCGTGTTACAGGCACTAAGAACTGCCAAGTCCGCGTTGAACTTCAATCCATACAGCTCGGAAATGTGGAGTTCATTATCCTTTTCCATATCTGAAAACAACAAACTGCTCAATTCGGGGTCTTTACCGTTTAAATAGGCATGGCCTGCCATATGGATAATGGAAAATTCATTGGACAACGCCATGAACTCCTTTTTTGAGGCCCTTGTTCCTTCAAAAAGCACTCCATTTGTTAGATTCGAAAGAACCTGTACTTCTTCCTGGGCACCCTTAAGGTCATAGGGAGTGCCCCTTACGGCCAATTGATCTGGGGTTGGAGTGTACTTGGAGTATGTGGGGGCAAAGAAAGAGACATTCTCAGGATGGTCTATTTGTGTATGGGAACCCGTCCTCAATTGGAATAATCCACTTAGGTATGAAATGGTTGTTTGTTCCATCAAATAACCGTTGTTATATAGTAGTTCAAATGGAAGATGGTTCAATATCCCATCTGGCATGATCAGGGTGGTGCCTTCAGGTGGAATCCCGTAGAACAAATCGGTATAGAGTTCCTCTCCCGCTTCCTTGAATTTATTTTTTTGGGGAGAGGGTGATTTGACCAAGTTCAAAAAATCATTGACTTTCTTCCTTATGGAATCATACGCGCCAAGGGTGACCACTGTTGTTTTTTTTTGTTGTACCCCTATCCTGAACA
>JBFOLQ010000445.1:0-2504 GCA_040830145.1 Flavobacteriaceae bacterium
AGCGGATGACCAACCTTGGGGTATCGCCATCCACACAGATATCGTCCTTTTCACAGCCCAGGAATCCACCCATGATGCATATGCTACCGAGAAGAACCTTCCAATATGCCCTCATATACCTTTCTTTTCCAATAACACAACATTTTCAACGTGGTGGGTCTGTGGGAACATATCCACGGGCTGCACCTTGGTGATTTGGTAGTCCTCCTTCATAAGGGACAGGTCACGGGCCTGGGTAGCGCTATTGCAGCTTACATATACCACTTTTTGGGCCCCGATGTCCAAGATTTGGGCCACTACATCCTTGTGCATGCCCTCACGGGGTGGATCGGTAATGATGACATCCGGAGTCCCGTGTTCGGACAAAAAGGCTGCATTGAACACATTTTTCATGTCCCCCGCAAAGAACAGGGCATTGTCAATGCCATTGGTGCGGGCATTTTCCTTGGCATGTGCCACGGCTTCTGGAACCGATTCTATACCTACTACTTTTTGGGCCTTTTGGGCGATAAATAGTGCGATGGTACCCGTACCTGTGTACAGGTCATAGACCAGTTCCGCACCACTAAGGTCCGCCATCTGCCGTACAACTTTATAAAGCTCGTGGGCCTGGGTGGAATTTGTCTGGTAAAACGATTTGGCCCCTATCTTGAACCGCAACCCTTCCATTTCCTCAAAAATATGGTCACGCCCCGCATAACAGATGACCTCTTGGTCATAAATGGAATCGTTTCCCTTTTGGTTGATGATATACTGTAAGGACGTAATCTGTGGGAAGGTGGCCCTTACATGTTGTAATAACAGTTCCCTTTTTGGGGCATCATCTGCATAAAATTGGATGACAACCATTACTTCCCCTATGGAGGATGTACGGATCATAAGGTTCCGAAGCAATCCCCGCTGCTCCCTTGGATTAAAAAACGGAAGCCCATTCTCAGTGGCAAAGGCCCGAATTTCATTTCTAAGGGCGTTGGAGGGGTCTTCTTGTAGATGACACTTTTCAATGTTGAGCACCTTGTCCCACATTCCGGGGATATGGAAGCCCAGGGCATTCTTATCGGCCACCTCATTTCCCGAGGTGATTTCCTCCTGAGTAAGCCATCGGCTATCACTGAAGGAAAACTCCATTTTATTCCTGTACAAATAGTCTTTTTGTGAACCGATGATGGGGGAGACCTCGGGCAGCTCCAAATGCCCCAATCGTATCAGGTTATTGGTAACTTCCCGTTGTTTGTAGTAGAGTTGGTGGCGGTAGTGCATATGCTGCCATTTACAGCCACCACAGGTGCCAAAATGTTGACATACGGGTGCTGTACGTTTATCGGACAGGGTATGGAAATTGGTGGCCATGCCCTCAAAGTAAGCCTTCCGTTTTTTGGTGGTCAGTACATCCACCACATCTCCGGGCACCGCATTGCCCAGAAAGATGGTCCTGCCATCCGGGGCTTTGGCCACTGCCTTGCCCTTGGCTCCGGCATCAATCACCTCCACCTGTTCAAAAATGCGTCTCCGTTTGTGTTTCCGCATGGGGCAAATGTAAATCTAAAATAAAAAAAACAGCCCCGAAGGACTGTTTTTTGATAAAACTTTAGATCGAAATCTATTTTTTGTTGAACTTATCCAGAATACGCTGCATCTGTTTACCACCGGCTTCCCGACCACCAAGGCCAAAGGCCAATACTATGGTTAGGGCCACGGTACCCAGGGTAATGCCAAAGGCTAGGTTGATGATTTCATCGGCAATGCCCATGGCCCTGAGGCCAATCGCGAGAAAGATGGCCATGATGGCCACTTGTATGACAGAGGAAACAAATGTATTGCCATTCTTGCCAGAAAAATGGGTCTTCACCAGATTGGCAATCCAATTGCCTATGACCAAAATGACCAGGCCAAAGAGAATGCGTCCACCATAATCTATTACCGTTCCCAATATTTCCGATAAGGTGGTAAACTCCAGCTTTTCGACGGCGGTGACCAGACCAAAGACTACGATAAAGGCATAGACAATGTTTCCGATCAGTTTCACCACGTTGCTGTTTCCTGCAATGGAGTCTAAACTGATACGTTTCATAAACTCATTGAGGTTAAGACTGTGCAGAAGATCCTCCAACAGTCCCGCAATAAAGCGTCCTCCCACAATAAATAGAATTAAGATAACAGCTGCCACCAAGACCTTGGGAATGGCATTCATAAAGGTTTGCAACATCTCTGTGGCCGGCTGTGAGATGGCCTCCATATTCAAAATGTTCAAGGCCGCAATGATCAAGGGAATAAAGATGATGATAAACACCACTTTTTTCAGTATGAGCACCAAATCCAGGTTTTCGGGCATCTTGAGCTTGGGTACCAAGCGTTGGATGGTGTCACCGGACAGGCCTACCAATTCAGAAACGATGTTGGCGAGCATATAGCCTATATAGGCTACGAGTCCGGCTCCCACAATATTGGGGATAAAGCCGAGAAACTCGCCCAACATGCCCTTCATGGGATCCATGACGTCCTTA
>JBFOLQ010000446.1:0-3044 GCA_040830145.1 Flavobacteriaceae bacterium
ATACGGTGTTTGGGGTACGCCCCAAACTCTATCGGCCGGCTTTTGGTGTCACCAATCCGAGTATTGGAAAGAGTGTTTCAGATTTGGACTTGACCGTCATTGGTTGGAATCGTCGTTCCTTGGATACCACCTCACTCTCAATGGAAAAAATTTATGGGAGGGTTGTTAAAAAACTCAGTAAGGGAGATATTGTCCTGTTACATGATACCAGTGGTAAGACCGTGGCCGTTTTGGAACGGTTATTGGTATTTTTGCGGGAGAAAGAGTTGGAATCGGTCACTGTGGACCGCCTCCTAAATGTAAAGGCATATGTATAAATATATTTTTCTTGTTCTCTTTTTCCCATTTGGACTTCAATCCCAGACCAAGGTGGCCAAGGAAAAGGCCGAACAATTGAAATCCTTGGTGAAACGACAGGCCCAACAAACCCGGACAATACAATGTGAATTTACACAATACAAACATTTGGAGGTCTTGGCCAAGGATGTTGAATCAAAGGGGTCGCTGGCCTTTAAAAAGCCCAATTGGGTGAAATGGGAATACACCGAACCCAGGCCTTCAACCATGTTATTTAGGGATGGGAGTATGACGCTTATAGGCGAAGGGGAAAAAAGAGTGATTGATTTAGGAATGGATCCCGGTTTGGGGAAACTTCAAAAATTAATGGCCGACAGTATTACCGGTGATATGTTCAACACCTCCCTGTTTGACATGGAATATTTTGAAGATGGGGAACAAAGTATTGTCCACTTCTATCCCAAGGAAGCTGAATTGGCCGATTTTATTGAATCTTTCCAAATTACCTTTGATGAAAAAGGCCATGTAGTACAACTAAAAATGCTTGAGGGATTGGGAGATTATACACTCATTGTCTTTTCGAACAGAAAAACCAATCCGTCCCTGCCCGACACTATTTTTGAAAATTGAACAATGGGATGGTCTGATTTTGAAATGGGCACAGAAGTTCCTCCCTTTACGAAAGGAAGAGACCGGAGGGTTTTACATATGTAAGTTTAAACCACTTCAATAAATGATACTATTGCATTATGCTGATTCAAGAGCTATATACGATTACTGATTTTGTGAAAGAGGGTGACTCGGTCCGAGCCGGAATTCGGCTCAACGGGCAACATGATATTTTTAAGGGTCATTTTCCAGGCAATCCCGTTATGCCTGGAGTCTGTATGATTCAAATTGTCAAGGAGCTTACGGAGAAGGCGTTGGGGTCCCCCCTTTTTTTATCGGTGGCTTCAAACGTTAAATTCATGGCCATTATCAATCCAGAAAAAAATGCGGATTTAAACCTCAACCTGACCCTTGCTGAGGATGGTGAAACGGTTAAGGTAAAAAACACGGTTTCTTTTGAGGATACCTTGGCACTAAAATTGAATGCTACCTTCATGGTCGGGGAAATCGGGCCATAGTTGCTGGACGATGAAAAATATTGAATATAGGATACAGGAAACAGGCATTCACAAAAGGTATAGCTCGGTCTATTATCCATTGTCTTTTGTCTCTTGTCTTGCTTCCTTGCCCTTTGTAACGAAAGTTCGTCGACTGTTAGGTAATCCCAAAGAGACCCAAATGGTTCTGACCATGGCCTTTCTAATAGGATTTCCTCTCTTTTTGGGAGCGCAGGACCTAGGAACCCTCAGGAAAAAATACCCCATGGCATCAAAAGACAGCTTGGTGGCAAAGGAGTTGTTTGTTTCCCTGGAACAAAGCGCGAAAAGGGATGCCCTGACCTTGGCTTATAAAGGGGCTATTTATACCATAAGGGCGAAGTTCACCAAACCGATCAAGAAGAAGAAATCACTGGTAAGGGAGGGCATAGCCTTGTTGGAACAGGCTTTGGAAAATGATGGGGATAATATTGAGATTCGTTGTCTTCGTTTAAGCGTTCAGGAACACCTGCCCAAGTTTATCAAATACCATGGGCATATTGGGGAGGACAAGGAATTTATCCTTGCCCATTTTGCAGAAATTACCTCTAAGGACCTAAAGGCCTTTTTAAGAGAGTATGTATTGCAACATTCCAAAGTTTTCAATGACAGTGAAAAGCAATTGGTAAGAATTCCTTAGAGGAGAAATTGGGTACATAATGGGAAAGATATACGCTTTTTTGGTTTTAGTGCAGGAGACACCTGATATTGAACAGAAAATGAAGGAGGCCCCTAACAGTGCCTATGAAATTGGGGTGGTCATAGGATCGTACCTGCCATTTGTCCTATTGGTGGGAGTGGCCTACCTGTTTTATTTCTATTGGAAGAAGAAAAAGGATTAATGCCAATTTAACCATAAAATGGGTTATTCAGGTCCATTTATTTTCTACACTACTTTCTTGTTCGTCATTTCCGTGGCTATGGCTAAATAAGTGATTCATGGTGACGTGGAATGAAAAAGAAATTTCGTTGTGTTTGGGGCCTTTTACAGGCAAATTGGTATAAAAAAAGTGGGGATAGGGGGTCTTAGGACTCTTGTTTTCGCAGGAATATATGGGAGCCAAGAAAAACGACCAAGGCTGGCAACATCCATCCTAAATGATGTTGGGCCAGGGGAATCCAATCCAACCCTTGTATGGAAAGCCCCAGACTGCCCAAAAAATCTGGGATACTAAAAACAAGGGTGGTCAATACCACGGCACGGAATGTTTTGGAAGGGGCATATCTTTCAGGAAGTACGTTCAATAGTATAAGTACAATGGTCACCGGATATATAAACATAAGGGCGGGTACTGCCACGGCAATGATATGATCAACATTCAATTGTCCCATGAGCACGCCCAAGACACACCCAATGACTGCGGTGACCAAATAGGCTTTTCGGGAATGGTTGAAGCGCGACTGGACAAAGTCGGCCGCTCCCGTCACGATACCTACTGCCGTAGTAAAGCATGCCAAGCTTACCAATATGGCCAACAGTAGTTGGGCCGAATTCCCCAGTGTTTTGAGACTGATACCATTCAAAAGTGCGGTGCGGGCCATATCATCATCGAATTTCCCTTGCAGGGAAGCCCCGGTAAGAATCAGTGCAGCGTATACTAT
>JBFOLQ010000447.1:0-2200 GCA_040830145.1 Flavobacteriaceae bacterium
AAAGGACAAAGAGGATATTGGGACGTTCGTCCATGGTTTTCTTTGGAGGGGTACCGTCCTTGCAGCCCCAGGTGAAGAGAGCCATTCCTATCAGTACGCCCATCAGTGGTAGGTGTTGTTTTTTCATCGCATGTTGGTTACCGGATGAAAATACGAAATAGTTGGACTATCTAGCACACATTGTTATAATTATGACAGAATCAGATAGATTCCAACAAACTGTGATATTGCATATACCCATATGTCCAAAACCTGTACTTTTTTTGCCTAGGCTCGGACCGTGATATGATGGACCTTGCCCTTTTTAACACACCTATTGGAACTTTTTAAATTCGTCCAAGTGTTTTATGGTGTATTTAATGGTTCTATGGGACCACTCATGGAACGTAACGGCCCGTCGTAGAAAAAGTATGGCCATGACACCGGAAACCAATAAAAGAACCACCCGTTGATTGCTCCAATGGTTATTCTGAATGGTACTGACAAGGAGTACCATATCAAAGAACAACATCGCCTGAAATAAGCCATAGCACATGGCTCGTAACGCAAACCATCGGTGCAATGCATTAAAATTATTGGGGCTAAAATGCCGTATTTGACTTATTTCATTCTCCATTTTTCCAAAACTGGTTTCATGACACTGCATTCGCTGCTTCCAAATGCGATTGCCCAATACTTTAAAAAGCTCGTAGGCTGTATATTGGTTGATAAACCCAAGGATATAACAGGTCAGTAAGAACAGTATGGATTGTGCAAGGGAAATATCCCTTGATTTATCTATAAGAACCGATATCACGTCCTCGGTACCATAAATCAGTAAATAAATGCCCGTCACAACAAAGAACCCAGGTAGGATATAGGTAAAGACTTCAAAAATTCCCAGTTTAATTTTTTCCATGGGACTGTTTATTTGACCTACATTGTTGGCAAGATTGAGCGTTATGCATGGCTATGCGCTTAACTTAAACTCAGGAGTAAAAACCTACCAATACAATTTCGTATATTATTTATTTTTTAAAAGCAGTACCATCCCCATAAATAGGTATTTTAATGTTGAGTGGGCGTTGTTCGTAGTTAGGGGTTGGGAGTTGGTGTGAAAGCGTACAGCGTGCCACGAATAGCGTAGAGCTTAGAATGTAGAAAGAATGGAAAAAATACAATGGGTTCCAACCAACAGAGCTACTACCTACCGCAACAGCACACCCCTTAAAACTTTCGATCTGGGGAAAAGGGAGAGAGGTCCATGGCCAAGGGTTGTTCTGAGATGAGCTGACTTACCAACAGGCCCGTAGCGGGCCCCAGGCTATAGCCCATCATGGCATGACCGGTCGCAAAGACTAAATTACCGACCTTTTGGGAGCGACCAATATAGGGGAGACCGTCCGGACTAACGGGTCGCAGGCCACATTGGGCTTCTGCTTTGGCTTCTTGGGGAATCCTTAGGCCTTTATAAAAACGTTCGGCCCCACGGGCAATGGCATTCACCCGCTCCTGGCGAATGGTATCATTGATGCCCGAGAATTCCATGGTGCCCGCAAAACGGGTAAAGCCGTTCATGGGGGTGACGGCCATTTTGGGTTCCATCAGGATGGCGGGCATGCGAATGCCCGTTTTTTCATGTACATTGATTCGGTAGCCCTTACCGGCCTGTAAAGGCAAAGAAATACCCATTTTTTGGGACAATTGGGCCGTCCAAGAGCCTGCGGCCAACACTACCTCGTCTGGTTGGTACGCTCCCTTGTCCGTAATGAGTTTGGTGATACGTCCGTTCTCAAGGGTCATATCCAACACGGCCTCCCCACTATGAATCGCCACTCCACGTTGGGGCAGGTATTCCTTGAATCGGGCCATCACCTCTGGCGGGGTGCTATGTGCATCGCATTCATAGTGGATGGCTCCCAGGGAATCGATTTCCACATCGGGTTCCAATTGTTGTAATCCCGCCCTATCCAAATAGGATACTTCCAAGCCCAGGCCCTCGGCCTTCTTGGCAGTTTTCATCTCATGGTCACCAGACTTTTGGGTCTGGAAGAGCATCAACAGTCCAATCCGCTCCAAATGAAATGTTCCCAGTTCCCCCGAATCCCGAAGGTCCATATATAGTTCCCTACTGAGCACGTTTATATCCCTAATGAGGGGAATGGACCGGGCCACCTTGGTATGGGTGGACGATTTTTTAAAATACCAGGCCCAGCGTACA